>CACWKL010000007.1:2771-37398 GCA_902761495.1 uncultured Pseudomonadota bacterium | reverse complement strand
TATAGACCTCATGCCTCCTTGCAGGGGCTAACTCCTTCGTTGTATATTCAAAATTATTCGGAGGCTATTTCGTCTCATCTCATGTGAACTTATACATTTTGTAATTTTTTGTTGATACGAAGGCGATGAGGAGTTATCATCATGCCTGTCAATGATTTGTATCCATTATATAGTCAGATAGGGAGTCATGAATATGTTGAAAAAGGTTATTTGTTGTAGCGTTTTGTCCTTTGTTTTGGGAAATGCTTTGTGTATGAATCTTGATCCTATGAAAGGATGTACGCAGAAGGTTTTGTTTTCTGATGTTAAGGATTTACAGAAGGAATCATCCGGAGTAGAGCAAGCGGCGTATCAAGAATTATTTAAGGATTTAGCCCCGACCTTGGCGATTATGAAGATGTTTTTGAAAGATAATTTCAAACCTCTGACAGGCGATGAGGCAAGTATCAAAAATAATTTGAAAGATAATGTAAAGGCATTTTATAGTTCCAGTGAATTCACTCCTTATAGCGATGGTAGGCAAGAAATAATTCTTGATAGAGAGCTTACGGATATTCTGTGTAATCTGATAGAACGAGAGCAGAAGGAAGCGCTGAACGGAAAAGTCACTTTCTATCATGGAATGAAAGGATCAAATTTATTTGTGTATAAGTATTTTGCGAGACTGTTTTCTCATCTTACAGGAGAGGATTTGGGTGACGTTGTGTTAAGAGGAGATCATTTATACGCAGAAAATTCAAAAACCAGAAAATTATTTGAAACATTGAAAGAGTTAAAGGATTCGTATGAGTTCAAGAATGATTATGACCGAGGATTGGATGTCAGCACACTGCAGTGTAATATTGCGTTATCAGTCGGGCCGAAAGCTTCGCTTTCAACGGCTTCGTCCGTGGGATTCTTTTGTAATTCCTCCAGCGTCACGAATTGTGGAGTGTCTCAACTGATTGCGCCTGCTCTTATGCTTCAGGGAATGTCCATTGCTGATGCCAGAGAAAGTGCTGCAAGAGCAGAAAACTTTTTCAATAAATATTTCTTGGATTTGGGGGGGGCTCTACTTGCCATAAGTTTGCCGGTCGAAAATGCAGATAAGCTTGCTAATCATATATGGATGGGTGGGGAAGAATATGATCCTGTAGTAACTTCGGAGGTGTATTCAAGCTATAAGCAATTTTTAGGTTCTTACGATCGTAAATACGTTGGGTATGACTTAATTAAAATGATGAAACTTATTAAGTCGATCAATAAGAATATGTCGAATGATGAGATATTTGAAAAGTTTAAGGATAGTTTTCTTTCATGGGATGTCGATAAGGCTAAATTAGCTGAACAGTTAAAACATTTTTCAAGTTTGCGATCTTCTGATCGTTCTTCTGTCTGCTATTTACTCGAAAATTTAAAAAATTCATTAGATAAAGATTTGTCTAAGGAAGATGTATATTTTTTAACAAATGAAATATATCTTTATTTGCATCCTAAGATAAAGGCGAAGATTTTCGGTACTTTTCGTCATCCTTTATCAGAGGAGAAAGCGGAATCACTGGATCAAAAAATCGATGAGTTGGCGGCTTTTCATGCGGGATTGATAATAAATAGTAAAAACAAACCAGTTGAAGGATCTTTTGTTATTCCGAGAAAGGTAGCACCGAATGAGTCTATGTCCTATCAAATTGATTTATTACCGATTTTTATAGAGAGAGGACGACTTACCGAGGCGAAACAAATTATCGATCAACATCCTGATTTTCTTGGAAATGTTGAGATTGCAAGGTTAGTTTTATCAAGTACATTAAAAACGCTTTATGATAATTATGACGAAGTTTTGGAATTCATAGAAACGAACTGTGGCATTAACAAATTGCTGTCGAAAATTCCTGAGGATGAGCTTTATCCGTTTCTTCATATGTTTTCACATAAAAATACGAGTGTAGCAATTGGTAAATTACTTAAATCTTCTGAGATTGAGAATGATCGTGTGGTGGCAGATCTTATCTCCGGTTTTTTGGGTAGTGGTTATAGCAAACCTGATTTGTCGTTAACTTCCATATTTAATGGAAAACAACTTAGTCAGCAGGTTATGGAAAAAGTTCTTTCAAGAATAAAATTCGGAGAAGGTGATGTGGATGTTGAATTTTTTACGAAGAATAAATTCTCCTTCGATCCAAACGAAAAAGAAGGGAGAGAACACTTGGAGGAATTGTTGAAGATCCGTGAGGAAAATCCCAGACACTTCTATTTTGTGAAGAAAGTTCTTGATTCTTGTAGTGTGAACAAAGAAAACTATCCGCAATTATCAGAGTTTTTAAATGATTCTGGTTATGAATATGACTACGAAGAAGAAGTGAAGTTGAGCTCCTATCTTGAATCAGAGGAAGTAGATAAAGAAGATAAGAAATCTCGCATCAGGCAATTAAGTCAGTGGGATCAATTCTCCAAAATAAAGGGTTGGTTAGATTACGGGGATAAGAACCAGCAGAGTTTAGGTGAAGAATTATCAAAGGAAGTCAAGTATCCTGGAACGTCTATGACAATTTTTGACGCTCTCGAAATATATAAGAAATATGTTTTGTGATGGTTATCAATCTCTTAAGAGAGAGAAAGTATGCTTTTAAAGCGTGAAGTTTTTCTCTAAAAGTTTGGTTTGTTTTTGATTTATTTGATCTGAAAATATCCCCGAAGGCTGTGCTCTTTCGGGGAGTTTTTATTTCAAATTAAAAACTCACTTGCTCAAATTTTTTAAGTAAGCGTCTCGAGTTTGCAAAAAGCTTTTGTGGATCGAGTTTTTTATCTCTTCCTGAGAATCGACATAGCAATCCGCAGGTGGAATAATTTTCTCGACTCCGATTTTCGCGATTTCATTTATATTTGAGATGTTTTCTATGTTCCTTCTATGTTCATATCTGCGTTTGTCCGGAGTTGTTGCGGTAATTTCCTCGTCCTTGATCATTTCGTGCAATTTGTCAGCGAGCTTAACCGTATTTGCAAGCAACTCTTTCACCTGAGAATAGTATGCGTCACGCCATTCTTTATAAAGGAATCGGATAATATTCACTTTGTAATAAGTTTGATAAGCAATGCGTGTCGCCAATTTATCGATTTTGCGATCAAAATCTTCAAATTTCGGATTTTTGTCGACCAAATCCGTGATGATATATCGATTGCCTTTGCTAAAATTATTCCATTTGCTTTCTCTGTAGGAATTTTCCCAAGAATCATGATCAATGCTGTCCGTAATATCATGCTGAATTATTGCAATACTCGATATCATTTCCCTTAAATATCTGGATATTTTTTCGACTAAATCGGACAGTTTTTGCTTGCTGATTTTGTCGTTCATCGCTGCCTCTCGTACAGTATCAAACATGACTTCCATATTGGTTATTCGCGGAATAAACCCATCAATATAGTAATGGAAAGGTATGAAAAAAGTCTCATCTTTGAATAGGGGATGATTTTCTAGAAACGAATCGACCAACGTGCCGTCAGAAATCAGACCTTCTAGCATATCGATCAATAAAGTGTAAGAACTAAATTTATTGTAATTGCCGTATACTATATCTCTCATTTTATAAAGCAACTCGAATCGCGTTGAGAATTCCAACCCTTCTTGAATATGTACATAGGCCCAGTTATCTTGTTTTTGATTTTGTCTATTAATGATCTTTATGATTTCAAGTGCTCGAGCCTTATATGGGGCAAACTTTTCCTCTTCTTCTTTTTTGAGTTTGGCATAATCAATTTCTAATTCTTTCGCTAGTAATACCACTTGCTTATAGTCAAGCTTCAGTCCTTTTAAGGATTTCTTCAAATCTTTGTTTAATTTTATATCCTTTTTCATCTGCTTTTCGCTTTCGTAAATTTTTTTCAATTTATCGATTTCTTTGTTGAGTTGCTTATTGTTTTTTCCGAATAACTTACAAGAGGCTTGGGTGAACTTCAGATCATATTCCAACTGTTTTTGGGATATTTTTCGATAATATTTCAGCAAAATCGACCGGATTTTCTGCATGTCCGCCGTCATTTCAGTTTCAGTGATGAAACAATTTTCTCGATAGCAATTTTTTTCCGTTGAGCATGCCGCCATCAATAAACATAACGCACTTAATGCCATTTTTTTCATCATATTTTCCTTTAATCTTACATCTATGGTATAGAAAATTGGTTAATAATTCACTAATTTGATTAAATTTTAGTCTTCGTTTCCTATTTGAGCGTAGTTCAAATCTTTGATTAAATTTTTGTGAGAACTTTTAAAGTTGACCTCTATTCCTTTTTCGTCCCAAATGAAAATGTCGTATAGCGAGGAGGATTTAGCCAGTCTTTTGCGATTATATTTATTTTGATCAAAAATTTTATCTACGGGAAAATATTTTATGAAGCTCTCGGCAAACTTGTAATCGATTAGCGCGATTTGGCACATAGTAGGAATATACCACTGTTCAGGTATAATCCTGTTAATAATCGGATATAATTTTACGAAATTATTCATTGCATAGGTTTGCAGATTTCCTGTGCAACAAAATCCAGATAAGTTTTTATTTTTCTCTCTTATTTCATGAATGTCTTTCGATACGTCGTACAATACGTGCCATTGCAATATGTGATAGCAGTGAATAACATTTGCAGCAGAATTCAAAAAAATCATATTCCAAAAGCAAAGGGAAGTTATAACAAAACTGTAAAATCCATAAGCTTTTTCTGAAACTCTAAATAACAGAGATGTCCCATAGAGAGCTCCGGAAATTAAAATTCCTATACTGTAGAGACTTCGCGGAGGAATGGTTTCATTACAAATTAAGTTCTTGAGTACTGTACTTGCTCCGAGAGGACACAAAGTGAGCACAAAAACTCCTGTTAAGTAAACACAAATGGAAGAAAACTTTTTGATTTTTATTGCGGAGTACAAAACGGAGATGAAAAAAATGAAAAAGAATAAAATTCCAGCAGTATTTTGGGACCAATCCGTGTACAAGTTTGAATAGTATGTACCGATGTTTCCTAAAATAATATCTATATTTTTAGTATTGAAAGGAAGGGCTAGCATTGATCCGTCTTCTGTAACGCGATAGTTAAATAAGTAAGTGAAGGGGATATATGCAACAACTGAAATCAGTACCGTATATATCCAATATCGCATTTTTGAAATCGTTTGAGTAAAATATCGTCCTGCTCGTATTTCTTCCAAGAATTTATACATTCCCAAAATAAAATAGGCGGATGATGCTGGCTGATATATAAACAACGAAAGGAAAAATATTCCCGTTTGAGTAAACAATAACTTTCTACTGTTCTGTGTCGATATATAAGCTGCGACAATACAAAAGAGTAAAGCCAATGTGCTGAACGGATTATCAAACCTGAACATCATTATTTCGAACATGTACGGGGTGGCTACGACCGGAACAAAACACGCGACTTCCAGTTTACTATTCAGGTTTACCTTGAAAATTTTCAAACAAACAACAGCTCCGTAAGCGAGAAACGCGCATGCTAAAACGTAAGAAAAAGGTGCCGCATCGGTAATAACATTGGATAAATACGCGAAAGTTTCAATCAAGAAGGTAAAAATTCGGTTAGATGCGAATGTTCCAACATGACTATTCACCAAATATCTGCACACATCATCACTGAACGGACAAAACGAAACCATAAGAGACAGATAGCTGCAAATCGCAACAACAAAGAAGAACAAAAAGCATTTGAGTAAGTCTCTGTTTTTATTGTCAAATAGATTGATTTCGTTAAACATTATATTCCTCCGTCGTATGGTTTTTCGATATTGATCATCTCAAAGTACATCGTGTTATGAATTAAAAACGTATAGATAATTATTTCCCACAAAACTTTTTTCTAATCGATAACCCAAATTTGTTAGATATTCATGAACTTTCGGTTTTTTATCGGGAAATATCTCTATAAAGATTGTCGGTTTGTATTTTATCAAGGTCTCTCTGGCTCCTTGCAATACCTCTAATTCATGCCCTTCTACATCAATTTTTACAAAATCTACGGCATTTTCTTCGATTTTTATATTGTCCAACTTCTCCAGTAACAAATTTCCGTTTGGATCTTGTTTAACATGTGTTTCCCCGATATTTGTTCTATCGTAGGAAGAGATACTGCCGTTAATTTTTTTGTCACTCAAACCTATGTTAAGGATCTTTATTTTATTGATCAGGTTATTAATCTCCACGTTTTTTTGGAGAATTTTAAAAAAATCTCTTACCGGTTCAAAGGAATAAATTCGTTTAGCATCGGTTTTCACGGCCCAGTAGACCGAATGGTTGCCTATGTTTGCTCCGATATCTAAAATCACGGCATTTTTTTTGATATAAGATTGTAATTCTTTCAGTAAATCGATTTCATAAAAAGTTCCGTTATCGACTATTTCTGACTGAATAAGATCGATGGGGTAATTGGGAACATAAAATTTTGCACATCCTATATTGACGATTTTATCCGATGGCATGGAGAGGAAATTTAATAGTCTACGGTTATCGAGATTACTTTTTTCCCCGATTGATTCAAAAGTATTTCGGATATTATTTAATAATTTACGATGGCTACGCTGCTCAGCAATCAATATCAGCATCAAGGCGGATATTAAAGTAACAATCCAAAAATTCTGACTGTTTAGTCTAAGATTTAACATATTTCTTCTCCCATTTCGGAGATATTGTTTCAGTCGAATGTTAAAAAATAATTAAATTTCGGATTTTTTAGAAGCTTTCATCAATTTTCTGACTTCATTTTCGGATAACTTCTCGACTTTTCCCGCTTGCAAATCGCCAAGGGAAATCGTTCCATAGCTTACACGGATCAGTCGGTTGACGGTGCAACCCAGGGATTCCAAGACTTTGCGGATTTCTCGATTTTTTCCTTCTTTCAGAGTTAAAATCGCCCAGTTGTTCGACTTGTCCTGTTTTATGATTTTCGCATCAATCGGACCGTAGTTGATTCCGTTGACAGTCACTCCTTTTTTCAATTTTTCGATCTTTTCTTTTGTTAGATTGCCGTGAAATCTCACTTTGTAAGAGCGGGATAATCCTGTGGAAGGAAGTTCCAATTTGCGCGAAAAATTTCCGTCGTTGGTGAACAACAGCAACCCTTCGGAGTTGTAATCCAGTCGACCAATGTAGAGCAGTCTGTCGCTCATTTTCGGGAACAAATCGAACACGGTTTTTCTTCCTTTCGGGTCACGTTTTGTGGTGAGATATCCCTTCGGTTTGTTCATTTTCCAGACGATTAAATTTTCGGATTTCTTGCCGATTGGCTTGCCGTCGATCGTTATTTCGTGAGAATCATCTACAAAAAATACAGGAGTCGTGATAACTTCTCCGTTAACGCAGACTCTGCCTTCCGCGATCAATCCTTCCGCTTCCCGACGTGACGCCGCACCGCTTTCCGCTATCTTTTTTGCAATGCGCATTAAAATCCCGTAAGAATTCTGTCGATTAGTTGCTGAGTCGTCGGAATGAAATTGTTCTCATAGAAAGGATCTTCCGCAAATCGATAAGCCGAATGTCCCGCGAATATTAAACTTTCGTCCAAATTTCCGCCATGGGCTGCGCTTTGCAATGTTTTTTGTATGCAAAAACTGCGCGGGTCTGGAATTTTCCCAGTCGCCCCCTTCGTTTGGCACCAACTGCTGAAGTGACATGCACTCAGACATCCGCAGCAATCTCTCTGATCTTTGAGAATGGTCTGCGACTCTTCAGGTTTTACAAAAACAACGGTGTTTTCCGGAGTTAACATTGCCGTAGTGAAGCCGTTTGAAATCCACTGGTTTACTCTCTCCGTGTAATCGCTGTCCAAGCAAACTTCGCGACCGAATACTTTCACTTTCAGTTCGGAAATTTCGACAATTGGAGCTTGTCTCTCTTGGCGTGCCAATAAATTCGAAATCATTTCGTTATTGATAGCTGAGGAATAAAATCCCGTCGGACTGAGAGTCGTTAATTTCACATCTCCGCGTTTTAGTGACATCAATTTCGGTTGCCAGGCTTTCGCAACAGGACATTCCGTCGTTAAAATTGGGCGAGTTCCGAACTGAAACGCGACATTCCCAACTTCCGGATTTTTCATGTAGTCCTGCCATTCGGATAGCCACCAAACGCTTCCTGCAATGATGATCGGAATCGAAACTAGGTTGAAAGAATTCATGACTTTTCGCAATTCGACCAACCGCAGATACGGATTCATCGGGTTATTCGGAGATTCCGCGTTGGAAAGTCCGTTGTGACCTCCCGCCAGCCATGGATCTTCATAAACTACGCCTCCCAGAAGCTCAATGCACTTCTTGAATGAGCGTCGGAATAGTGCGGAGAAAGCCCTTGCCGACGAAACGATCGGGTAGTAGTGGATACCGAATTTCGCTGCGATTTCAGAAAGAGAGTAAGGCATACCGGCTCCACAGACTACTCCGTGGATGCACCCTTTTGCGCCTTCCAAAATTCGTGTTATGACCTCTTGGCTACTGCCCATTTCCCAGAGGGCGTTCATGTGAATTCGCCCTTTTCCGTTGGATCTTTCGCGCGCGATTTTCGCCTGAGCGATTCCTCCAGCGACGGCATACTCAACCAATTCGCGATGCCGTTCCTGTCTCGTTTTTCCGTGGTAAATTTGCGGAATAATGTTGCCTTTTTCATCGTAGGAATCAGCGTTGACGGCAGAAAAAGTTCCGACAGCACCGGCCGCGGCCCACGCTCCGCAGGTTTCTCCATTGGACACTGAGATTCCCTTACCGCCTTCTATGAGAGGCAGAACATCCTTTAACCCCGAAATCTTTTGAGCTATCAGATCTAACAACACAACACACTCCTAAACTCGTATGCCAATAATATAAAATTAAATTCGCATCAGCAATCTAAATCTTTGGTGACGCGCACTTCTCCAACATAACTTTCAGCGCTTCGTCAACCGGAAAGGTTTCCTGACTTCCGTTTGCGTAGCGGAAAGTCAACTGCCTGCGGTTTTGTTCATTCTCTCCGATCACTGCAATGACAGGAACTTTTTCCATAATATGGCTGCGGATTTTGTAGGAAATTTTCTCCGATCGGGTATCTAATTCGCAACGAATTCCTGCCGCCTCGAATTTTCTGCAAACCTCTTCAGCGTACCCATCGAAACTGTTTGTGATGGTTGCGAACACAATTTGAACAGGCGCCAACCACATCGGCAGTCTTCCGGCGTAATTTTCGAGCAAAATTCCGAAAAACCTCTCGAGAGATCCCAACACCGCGCGGTGCAGCATGATCGGATGATGCTTTTCTCCGTCCTCGCCCGTGTAACAAGCACCCAATCTTTGCGGTAATTGGAAATCAACCTGCAAGGTTCCGCACTGCCATTCTCTGCCGATTTTGTCTTTTAGCGAAAATTCCAGTTTCGGACCGTAAAAAGCACCTTCTCCTTTATTCAACGTATATTCGAAACCCGCCTCGGTCACAGCTTCCTGTAGCAATTTTTCGGACAGATCCCAAATCTCGTCTGTACCGATTCTCTTCTCAGGACGGTCGGAAAATTTTACCGAGAAACTCTCGAATCCCAAATCTTTGTAAATTTTTGCGAGCAGGCTGCAGAATTTTTTTGTCTCGCTGTTAATCTGATCGGGTGTACAGAAAATATGAGCGTCGTCTTGAGTAAATCCTCTGACTCGCATTGTTCCGTAAAGAGAACCCGACGGCTCGTTTCTGTGGCAATAACCAAATTCCGCCAAACGCAGAGGCAAATCGCGATAGCTCTTCACTCCCTGCTTGAAAATCTGAATGGCTCCTGGGCAGTTCATCGGTTTTACCGCAAGAATTCTGTCTTCGGATTCCGCGATAAACATGTTTTCGCGATATTTTTCCCAATGTCCTGAGGCTTCCCAAAGAGTTCTATCGACCAGCTGCGGCGTGCAAACTTCCTTATATCCGTCTTTCAAAATGCACTTCCTGATGTAATCTTTGAGGACATTGTAAACCGTCCAGCCTTTCGGATGCCAAAAAATACATCCTGGCGATTCCTCCTGCATGTGGAACAAATCCATCTCTTTGGCGATTTTTCGGTGATCTCTTTTTTCGGCTTCTTCCAAATTTTTGATGTATGTGTCTAAATCTTCTTTGGTGAACCAAGAAGTCGCATAAATTCGCTGCAGCATTTCTCTTTTCGAATCACCGCGCCAATAAGCCCCCGCCAGTTTCATGATTTTGAAATGAGGGGACGCTGTTCCCGTCGACGGAAGATGAGGTCCGCGGCAAAGATCCACAAACTTATCCTGATGACGATAGATGCTGACGGTTTTTACGTCCAAATCGGTGATAAGTTCGATCTTAAATTTATCGTTTGCAAAAAGTTTCAGCGCATCATCTTTTGTGAGAACTTCTCTTGTGATTTTGTAATTCTCCTTGATGATTTCCTTCATTCTCTTTTCGATTTTCGCAAAATCGTCAGGGGTCAGTTGGTGGTCGCAGGAAATGTCGTAATAAAATCCGTTTTCGATCACTGGCCCGATCGCCAGTTGAGTGGACGGCCAAATTTCCTTGATTGCCTGAGCCATTATGTGAGCCGTTGTGTGCCTGAATATCTCCAGTGCTTTCGGATGCTGTTTGGTCACGAATTCTGCAGTTGTTGTTTCAGGCACCATTGTTGAAAGATCTACAATTTGATCATCAACAATCATTGCAACAGCCTTCTTTTCGTTATTCCGTTTTGCCAATTCAAAACCCGAGATATCCATAAAATTAAACTCCAAATATGACGTCGCATTTTACAACGTTGATAGAAATTTATCCATCGGTTATTTAATTTTTCGGAAACGGATAGATTTAATATGATTTTCCATTGCTGTTCGAACTTTCTCAACGAATGGATCTGTTTTTTTTAATCCCGCGAAACAAACATGCTTTATAGACTGGCATTCAGTTAAAGCTCGGCCCAAAAGCACGGCGATTTCATTTTCATCATTCAAGAATGCACCGCATCCGATTTTCCCAAGCACTAGAATATCGGCTTCGGCGGCTTCTGCTCCTCGTATCAAATTTGTAAATTTATCTAAAACACATTTTTCGTAATTTTTTTGTGTTTCGTCGAAAATATTTGATATTTTTTCGGATCGCTTCAGTTTCAACTTAATTATTTCTGCAATGGTCTCGCTTATATCGAGTTTTTTCTCAAAATATTTTTTTGCGAAATCCTGAAGTGTTTTCGTTGAGCAGAAAATTGCGATTTTTCCGATATCTCTCATAATTTCGTTGTTAAAAACACTCCGTCCGACATTTTTATTCAAGATCAAAATGGAAAAAGCTCGATTTATATTGTCGTATATTTTTTCTCCGTCTTTTTCGTCGTTGCAATTTATCAACATAGCGCCTGTCGGATCTCTGCTCACGTCTGTTGCGAAACTTGGCATGGAGAGAAAAGCATAAGATATTTCTGCAACCTTCTCCTTTGGCAACTTGATCATTTTTGAGTAATCCACAATGTTGTGAGTTACCAGAAGATTGGTCAAAATAAATCCGTAAGCGGGGTTTATGGCGTTTGAATTTTCGTAATCATTCTTGTTTAGACAGTAACGTTTTTGTTTTGCGCTGTATATTCCGTCACCGTTATCTCCGATATCATGCACGCAGCAATTGTTTTCGAGATATCCGTAAATTTCGGGAGCCATCAATACAGTTTGTTCTTCTTGGGTACCTGCGGGATTGCCCTTTTTGGTTATATATATTCCGCCGACATTTGTTGAATCCGCAAAAATCAAAACAACGACTTTTTTCCCTGACTGCGCTAAATTCAAGGCAGCTGCTCCACTGTAAAGCTCGGTTGCAGACAATTGTGGTATACCTTTCGGCATGTCGGAAATTTTATTTTTATGCAAATTGTGGCAATTAATTAGTTTTATCCTTTTAAAGTGAGGTTGAAATATTTTCTGAGCTTCAGGACTCGCAGTGAAATCCGCAAAATTTCTCGTGATTGTTTCTGTTTCGGGAAGTTTTTTATAAATGGAATCGAATTCAGCAGTCTTCATGAAATTCGTTTCTGTTATAGGATATTGCGGTGCTTCCGAGTCCGACGGTAATTCACTCGCATTACCAAAAAATCCGAACATACTACCTACGGCATTTTCATAACACAGGAAACAGAACATAATTAAAGCAGTAATTGAAATTTTTTTCATAAACTGTCTCCCAATTATCTAACCTTCGACAAACTAACTTTCTTGATTCGGGCGATATTTCTCCTGTGTTCTTGATAGGTTTTGGAATAAACAGGTTTGGACATTCGGCGGCCGTCGTAATAAAGATACAGCCACTCGGATTTTTTGGGATGAAGTACTGCCAATATAGATTTTCTGCTGGGGTTGGAGATTGGGCCGGGCGGAAGGCCTTTATGAATATAAGTATTGTACGGGTGGTCGTATTTTAAATCTTGGTAAGTTAAATTTTTCGGAAATCTTTGTCCTTTCACCATTGCATATATGGCTGTCGGACATGCTTGTAATTTCATGCCGATTCTCAGACGGTTAAAATACATTCCTGCGATAGTTTCCAACTCTATATTAGATTCTTTTTCGACAATAGATGCCAAAATCAAAACTTCCTGTGGCGTTTCCAAAAAGCAATCTTCGGATTTGTTCGGCCATTCTTTTTCCAGAAAATCAGACATTGCTTTTTGCGCCTGGGCAATAATATCCTGTTTTGTTGTTGGATATCTAAAACAGTATGTATCCGGCATTAAAGAGCCTTCCTCCGGAATTTCAGTTATTTCACCCTGCAGGAATTTATTATTGTTTATCCGTTCCAAAGTTCTGTGAACAGAAAACCCCTCGGGGATGATCAATTTATGCAGAACTCCCTTGGATCGGGAAAGCATCTTTATCGCATTCCACAGCGAAACGTTAGGAGGCAAGTCGTGTTCTCCGAATTTTAATTTATATCCTAACAACTCTCCGAATTTTATAACTATTTTTGTAAGAAAAAAATTGTTGTGAATTTCGCTAGAGATATTTTTTCTAATAAATAGTTTAGAAGTGACAGAAAGATTTTCAGGTTGATCGAGAATCAAATAACGACCCACGTCGAAGGGCGAATAACGTGATTTTTTATTGACGCAATACACTCCATAAGAAGCGAGAATACCTGCCCCGATAAGAAAGCCTATCGCAAAGCCTCCTAAACAGCGCCGAGTCCGTCCTGATGTCAAAACTTTTTAAACACTAAGCTTGCGTTAGTGCCTCCGAATCCGAATGAATTAGTTAATACATAATCAATTTTTCTGGCTCGCGGTTGCAACGGAACCAAATCCAAGAAAGTCTCCTCTGAATCATGAAGGTTCAGAGTCGCAGGCGCCACTTGATCTTTGATCGCCAACAACGAGAAGATCGATTCGACAGCTCCTGCTGCTCCGAGCAAATGTCCGATAGACGACTTTGTCGACGACATAGATGCCTTGCTGCCTTCTCCAAGTACGCGTTCAACTGCCCTCAACTCTCCGATATCTCCCGCAGGAGTGGAAGTTCCGTGAGCGTTAATGTAATCAATTTGGTCAGGATTTATCTGTGCAGATCTCAACGCGTTGCGCATCGATCTAAATGCTCCGTCACCGTCCGGACATGGTGCTGTCATGTGGTAAGCATCTCCTGACATTCCGTATCCGATTAACTCTCCGTAAATTTTCGCTCCGCGCTTTTTTGCGTGCTCTAATTCTTCCAAAACTACGATTCCCGCACCTTCGGAAATAATGAATCCGTCTCTGGATTTATCCCAAGGACGTGATGCCTCTGTCGGATTGTCATTTCTGTGGGTAGTCAACGCTCTTGCTGAAGAGAATCCTGCTACTCCCAAACGGCAAACTGCTGCTTCTGCTCCACCGGCGACCATCATATCTGCATCGCCGACTTTGATCATTCTCGCAGCATCTCCGATTGCGTGAGTTCCCGAAGCGCAAGCAGTCACAACTGCGTGATTCGGTCCTTTCAATCCAAATCTGATCGATACATGACCTGACGCTAAGTTAATCAACGAAGACGGAATGAAAAACGGCGAAATATGCCTTGCTCCGTCGTTACCTAACTTTATTGCAGTGTTATAAATCGCCGGTAATCCCCCGATTCCCGATCCGATTATCACACCAAAACGTTCTTTTTCTCCGTCCGATAAATTTCCAACCAATCCAGAGTCTTCCATGGCATCAGTTGCAGACGCCAGCGCGAACAGAATAAATTTATCGATTCTTCCAAGCTCTTTTGTGCTTACATATTTTAACGGATCAAAAAGGGTAGGGGCATTCGGAGCTGTTTCCTCTGTTGGAACTTGTCCAGCTATTTTCGAAGCCAAATCACTCACATCGAAAGACACAACCTGTCTCACACCCGATTCACAATTTAGTAATCGAGACCAGGACTCTCCTGCCGATGGGGCTAACGGAGACATCATCCCTATTCCGGTGACAACTACCCTTCTCATTATGATTCCCTTTTATTTAGATTTTTTTTCAATGAAAGAAACGGCATCCTTTACCGACTGAATTTCCTGACCTTCTTCGTTGGAAATTTCAACGCCAAACTCTTCTTCCAAAGCCATGACCAGCTCAACAGTGTCCAAACTGTCTGCACCCAGGTCATCAACAAAGCGTGCCTCATCAACTACTTTCGCCGGATCAACACCCAGCTTATCAGCAATAATAGCCTTTACTTTGTCTGCCACATTTTCAGTCATCACAATTTCCCTTATTAAAATACACGAAGAAAATATCACAAAACACCAGAAAATAAAATAGACGCTCTAGAGAACTTGAGAATTATTGGGGAACAGTCACTGTACCAGCTTTTTCAGATCTTCCTTCGAAAAAATTGCCTCGCAAGATTGATCTTTTACTTTTTCCGAAAGCCGTTCAGCAATGAGATCAGCCAATTTGTCCACCAGCACATCTTTCTGCTTTGACAGCTCTGCATTTAATTGAGCGTTCAACGACAGAGCAGCTTTCTCTTTCAAATCTTGAATATAACGCCGATTTTCTTCTTCCAGTTGCTCGATCCGCTCTTTAGATCTTTTTTTATAATCCCCAACCTTGTCCTGAATATTCAGACTTACCTGATTTGCCTGATTCAACGCGTTAGCGGAATCTTCTCTCAGCTTTTCAGCGGAATCTATTTGATTTTTTACCTTTTCGATATGCTCGTCCAAACGGCTAACCAACAACGGCCAAACTTTTTTGATGATCAAAGCCAGGAAACACAAAAAAGATCCTAAAACAGATAGTTCGGCAATTGCCATGTTAGAAATCGTCATGATTTTCGGTTTCCTATCTTTTGTAAGGCCAAATCCAAGAGCTCATCCAAGTCCGAAGATATGTCTTTGAATGCCTCCTCGGACGAAACCTTCAGCGAGGATATTTCTTTATTTGCATTCTCTAAAATTTCTTCGGAAAGCCTCTGTTTTTCCCTCGAATTTCTTTTCTCCAATTCCTCAATTAACTTCGTTTCGGTATCGAAAATTTCCTGTTTAGTCTTGGATAACAACTCGCCGGATTCTTTTTCGATTTCGGCGGATTTTTCACCTAACTTTTGCGCAACATCCAACAAGCCATTTATATGGCCCTCTCGTTTATCCAAAATTTTTTTTAGCCTTGGAACGGCAAAAAAAGCCATAATTCCGTAAACACAAAAAAATCCGAGAACCACCCAAAAAATCTGAGACGGAAAAGTTTCCGCAGCTAATTGAGGTAACAATTTACGCCAACTTATTTAAACAAAATCAACAATGCGATCAAAAGAGCAAACAAACCGATGGACTCAGTAAGAGCAAAACCCAACATACCGACGGAACGCATTTTGTCGTCTGCTTCAGGATTTCTCGCAACGGTATTCAACCAAGTTGAGAACAGATTTCCCATGCTGACACCGACTCCGTACAAAGCGATAACGGTAATGGCCGCTGCCAAGTAACGTACTGCTTCTGTTGATAACATCTCAAAACTCCCTTTCCTAAAACTTTCTAAAATCTAGTGCAAATGTACCGCATCACTCAAGTATACACAAGTTAACACAGTAAATATATAAGCTTGTAACATGGAGATAACAACCTCAAATCCAGTCAGAACAACGTTGACAGCCATAGGTGCCACTCCGAAAATTCCCAACATCGCAACAAATCCGGCGAAAACTTTCATCATGGTATGTCCTGCCATCATGTTTGCGAAAAGACGAACTGATAAACTAATCGGTCTGGACATGTAAGAAATCATCTCGACCGGAATCAAAATCGGCGCCAAGAAAATCGATACTCCTTTCGGCATAAATAGCGAGAAAAAATGAAATCCGTGAAGTACGATTCCCAGAATTGTCACGAACAAAAATACAATCATCGCAAGAGTGAAAGTAACAATTATATGGCTAGTGAAAGTGAACATATACGGGACCATTCCCAGCAAATTTCCAAGCAGCACGAAAAAGAAAATCGAAAAAACAAACGGAAAATATTTCAACCCCGCCTTTCCCGCATTTCCCGTGATCATTCCCGCAACAAGTTCGTACATCATCTCAATGAAAGCTTGAAGTCGACTCGGGATCATTCCGTCTTTTTTCAATCCGCAAGCGAACAAAACAAAAACCAGCACAACCGCGACCAAAACAGCAAGGGAAGAATTCGTAAAAGACAGATCTACCCCGCAAAAACTCCACTTAAAAACAGGGGATATAGCAAATTGATGCAATGGATCTATCATATCACTAACTTTTTACCGACGATGAAATACTACAATTTTCTGTGGTTCAGATCAAGCGGAAAAGTGATTGGGGAGATTTTTCATTGATACAGATGGCATTTCCGTAATTGTTGGGTATAGGGAAGGAGAGAAATTTCCTTCTTTTATTCCTCTGTGCCAATTACTATTTCACTGCGCTGGGGCGTTCTTTTGCGTGTTGCCAAATAAAACTCGATCTTATGGATTAAAAATACAACTAATAGGCTTCCTAATAATCCACAAAAAAAGCCTATAAGCCGTGTATCAGGACTATATCTTACCCACGCGCCCGCCTTAAAAGCGGATACTGGAAAATTTAAGTAATTTGGAGTTTTTTTGATATACTGATAGTACGCGTAAAAATTAGGTAAATTGAGAAATATAAGGTGCACGCACATTATTGAGAAAGTATTTTCTGCAAGAAAATCTACAATACAAATTTTTCCGATTTTTGAGGACAAAAGTGCCATTATCTTATACCAAAACATGCTTCCCGTTATGGAAGTTATAAGCGGAATCCAATATGAATGAAAATTGTTCATGTGTGCTGTCGCTGTAAACTGAATATTGCCCGTCGTAAGTATAAAAACAACATTGATAGCAACACATAGGGAACAAACAGTTAGCAATCTTGCTTTCTGAACATAAATTTCCCAATACTTGTGGAACATAACACCCATATGATAAAACTGCAAATACCATACGGTGCGAAAAATAAACAAGAAGAGACTTTTTTTGTTATATCCCAACATACAGAGTTTTATACATATAAAACCAGATATCACACTGACTGCCAGAAATATATATTCAAGTTTTTTGCTTTCTAAATATAATGAATGACGTAATACGTTATATATAACCGATACCCAAAACAGCATTACTACAAACCATGCTGCTCCTGTGATGGTGGACAAAGGAGTATACGTAAAGAGATTTATAATACTTCTGATATTGAAAGGACTTACATACCAATTCACTATGCCTGTTTGCATCAGAATGTAGGCTATAAAATCACCAAAAATCGACCAAATAACGTACGGAACCATGAGGTGTTTAAATTTATGTTTAATGTTGAGATATATACTTCGTTCCTTGTAAAAATATCCCGATATAAAAACGAATAAAGGCATATAGAACGAATTGTATGGAAATATACTGCTCAGGACACCTATACGAGTGCTCACATGATCATCGATAACCATCAATATGCCAATTGCTTCAAGATACTGAAATGTTTGGTTACGTTCTGTTCTGTTCTGTTCTGTTCATCTTTTTCTTCTTAGCTGTCAACTAACGAAAATCTGTCGAATTCTTTGTCATCGAACTCTGCCTTGAACTGAGTGTTTTCCAAAATTATCTGGGTTTGGCGGCCGTAATTATTATTCTCTAAAATTACCCAGCCTCTGAGCCGAAACGGATCTTTTGAAAACAGCAATGTGATCGCGCCTTCGTCTTCATCTCCGTTCTTTTTTAAAGTGATAGTGACGGAATCCGACGACTCATCTTGCGATACAACTTTCACGTTTTTTTTCAAATCTACTTTTTTCTCCAAAAAAAACGCCAGCGGAGATGAGTAAACCGTAATAACTGTTTTTTCTTTCAGATCGCGATCGAAATGAGTAAGTTTATAATCTTTGACGATAACGACATTCGGATTCGGATCATTGTAATATAACTTCATCAATCCTTCTTTTCTTTGCAAGAAGATCTTTCCCGTGGAAATGCCTCCGCGACTGCCGATTTGCGTAAAATCAGACTGTACGGAGGAGGTCAATTTGCTGTTGAAATAATCCTCTATTTTTGCGATCCAATCAATTTTTTGTCCAGTTGCAGTTGGTTTTTGATAGCCCTTGGCGCAGCATACGAAATTCAGAAATACCAAAATTAATAAATTTAAAATCTTCATCGCCCTAATATTTCCCTTTTTCCAACATGATTTGCAGCAGAAACGATTCCAGCACTTTCCATCATATCGATAATTCGCGCCGCACGGTTATATCCGATCTTTAAATGTCTTTGGATAAAGCTGGTGGAGGCTTTTCCTTCTCTCATGATGAGATCAACAGCTTCTTGATAAAGCGGATCGTTTTCATTTACTCCTTCATTTGAAGAACTGTCTGACAAGCCCTCGTCATCTTCCAAAACGTCCTCAATATATTGCGGCTCACCTTGTTCGCGAAGTGAATTTGTGATTTTTTCAACCTCACCATCGCTTACGAACGGGCAGTGAACACGAGTTGTTCGACCTCCTGAAGACATATACAGCATATCTCCTTGTCCAAGCAATTGTTCTGCCCCCTGCTCTCCCAAAATGGTTCGGCTGTCTATCTTTGAACTGACTTGGAAACTTATTCGAGTCGGGAAGTTCGCCTTAATTGTTCCTGTAATAACGTCAACAGACGGTCTCTGAGTTGCCATGATCAAATGAATTCCCGCTGCTCTTGCCATTTGCGCCAATCTTTGAACCGCGACTTCGATATCTTTTCCCGCGACCAACATAAGGTCGGCCATCTCATCGACGATGATGACGATGTAAGGAAATAGTTTCATTTCCATTTTCTGATTTTCATAAACAGGCGCGCCTGTTTCCGGATTGAAGCCTGTCTGAACTCTCCTAGTAATATTCTCTCCAGAAGATTTCAGTGATGTCAATTTTGCGTTATAGTTTTCGATATTTCTGACTCCGATTTTGGACATCGCTTTATAACGCGATTCCATTTCTTTTACTGCCCATTTCAGCGCTACAACAGCTTTTTTCGGATCGGTTACAACGGGAGTCAGCAAGTGTGGGATGTCATCATAGACGGACAATTCCAGCATTTTCGGATCGACCATTATGAATTTGCATTTTTCCGGTGGCAATCGATAAAGTAGGGACATAATCATGGCGTTGATACCAACAGATTTTCCCGATCCTGTCGTTCCCGCGATCAACAAATGCGGCATTTTCGAGAGATCGACTACCATCGGGTCACCGGATATATCCTTTCCCAAAGAAATCGGTAGCGCTGCAGTGCTGCGACTGTAGGCATTTGATTCCAAAATTTCTCTGAGATACACCGTTTGCCTTTTCAAGTTCGGAAGTTCGATTCCTAGGGCATTTTTTCCGGGAATTACCGAGACTCGAGCGGAAATAGCGCTCATGTATCTGGCGATGTCGCTGGCTAATCCGATTACGCGGGACGATTTTATTCCGGCGGCGGGGGTTAATTCGTATAGAGTTACGACAGGCCCGGGACTGACTCCGACGATCTCTCCTTTTATTCCGAAATCAGCCAAAACTTTTGTTAAATTTTCGGAACGTGCTTTGAGGTCAGAATCGGATAATTTTTCTCCGTTAAATTTCGGCTCCGACAGCAAACTGATGGAGGGCAATACGAATTTGCTCGTAATCGTCTCGGAAATTCTCGGTTTCCTTTTCGGGCTCGGCTTTTTCGTTTCGGACTTTCTTGTAATCTGAACTGAAGGCGAGAATTCTTGTATTTTCTCTTCATTTTTCACGACCGAATTTTTGAAATACAGGAAGCATTCTTTTATGGTTGAGAAATGAAATCTGATTGCTAATAAAAATGTGCATAAAAATAAAATCCCGATGAGAATGCTGAAATAAATTTCGTAGGTTCTAAAAATTTCGCCGCCGTATATATTTAGGTATTTCTTTGAAATGGAACCAACTACTCCGGCAAAATTATTCCAGTGAATCAAACTGAAGAAAGTTGCAACGAGGATACAGGAAAAAATTCCGCAGATAATTCTGAAATACGAAACGACATGATACTCGATCAGCTGATATCCAAATGACATTAAAATAAATGAAAATAAATAGGACGATCTTCCGAAAAACTGCATCATCAGGTCGGAATAATAACTTCCGGGGGAAGAAAGCAGATTTGAAACGAATCCATCAATGGCGGTGTTCAAAGAAGGATCTTCCGGACAGTATGAAACCAGCGCAACCAGGGTGGCCAGTGCTACGAAAAATACACAGACTCCAAAAAATTCTACAAGCCTGAAATACAGACTTGAGATCAAAGAAAAAATTTTGTACTGATTCTGTTGCATGCTTACAATGTGTTCAATTTAATATCACAAATCAAGTTCGTGTAAGGTACGCTCCTCAAATCTGTTTCAAAGATTATTTTTTGATTTGGAAGTAATTTTTTATAATTCAATCTGTGCGTCCATGAAGTTTGAAAAGACAAATTGGAGGTGTTATCGTCCTTCAAGCTTATGACCAATCTCGGAACCATTTGTACCTCGTTGGAGATATTGCTCAACTCTCCCTTGATTCCCATGTAGAGATTTCCGTTCCTTTTTACAAAAAAGCTGGAGACATTCTTCACTGAAAAAGCCTCTTGGTTTTGCGAATCACTCATTCCGATAATTCTGTAAAAAGACGCCGACGCTGGCCAATATTTTGATATGGTCTTTGGTGCAAACAAAATCGGAAATATCGTGATAAAAACGACAAACCAGTAAAAGATAGACATAAACAGACCACGTGAATCTTTTGGATTTTTCTCTTTTACAGGACTCTGTTGCCAAGTCAATCCGCACACAGCACAACGAACCAGCTTCCCTCCGCCAATTGCTTCAGAATGCACGGAATATTTACTGGAACAATTTGGACAGACCACGATCATAAGTAAATTCCCCAAACGCCGCAGTTTGATTATAGATATTCACAAATTAATTTTCAACAACTTTGGTATTTTCCGAAGTATTTTGTTGCGTAGACTGAGGGGTAATTTTCATCAATACAATTTGGTTTCTTTGGCGACGTAGAATTTCCAATTTCAGCCCGGCCAGGACATAAACCTGCCCGATATCCGGAATTTTTCTTGTTTCATACATAACATATCCGGCAATCGTAGTTGCATTTTTCTCTGGAACATTCCACCCGAATTGACGGTTTAAATCTCTGATCGGTGTGGCTCCGTTTACCATGAAACTTCCGTCCGGTTGGACTTTTACATCGTCAGCGATTTCTTTGTTATCGTATTCGTCTACGATTTCTCCGACGATTTCTTCCAAAATATCTTCCAACGTAATACATCCGAGAAGATCTCCGTATTCATCCACGATCAACGCAAAATGCTCTCTTTTCTTTCGAAAATTCTCCAGCTGATCCATGAGGGAAGTTGTTTCCGGAATATACCAAGGGGGCGATATTAAATTGGAAATCTTAATTTTCGAAAAATCTCCGTTGTTCATCTGTAAAGCTTTGAAAAAGGTCTTTGCTTTCAGAACTCCGACAATATTTTCGGGACTGTCTTTCCAAAGAGGTATTCTCGAAAAAGGACAGCTCGAAATTTCTTTCGCGATTTTCGCCACCGGCAGGGAAATGTCTATGGTTCTCATATGTCTGCGGTGAACCATCGCCTGATTGACGTAGACATTTTCAAGGTCCAAGATGCTTTTCAGCATTGTTTTTTTTTGCTCTTCCTCTTCTTCATCACCTTCCGAGGAATGCATTTCAATTGCTCCGCGAAGTTCTTCATCAGATTGATCTGCAGTTTGCTGAACATCGATATTAATTCCTACAAGTCGCAGGGAAATTTTCGCACATTCTTCCAGAATTCGAGTTAACCCTTTCAAAGTCGATACCAGAATTTTGATAGCAGGAGCGGCAAAAAGCGCAAATGGAATTATAAATCTTATTGCGAGAAGTTTCGGACAAATTTCGGCGTAAATTACAATCAAAATAGCGATAGATGAAGTGCAAATCGTGCTTTGTGCCGGAGTTAGATGAAAAGAATACCAAGCAGTAAACGTTGGAATCAGGAAAAGTATAATCTGATTCAACATCAGGATCGTCTCGATAGATAACGACATGTCTTCCTGCAAATCGAGCACTTTCTTGGCTCTTTTATCGCCTTTTTTGGCGAGATGAAACAAATACGCCCTGGAAGATCCGGTAATTGCCGTTTCTGACCCGGACAAGAAAGCCGCTGTACATAACAGCACCAACGTCACAACAACGAATAACACATGTATCATTCGAAGCTCTCTTTTTTGAAATGAAAAACGTTGAAACCAGCTAAAACAAAAAAATTACATAATCGACATTCTGGCATGTAGTACTTTTCTGTTCCTCACACTATAATAATGTCATTATACGGTTTATTTGTACTATGGTAAAGAGATGAAATCTTTTTTTATGTTTTTGGGAGCACTCGGGTTGATCGCCTTAATCGGATTGGGAATTTATTTGTCCATTGGAATTCCCGCGAATTCTCTCGAAGTTATTAAGGAAATTAAGATACAGCGAAATGCATAACTATCTTGAATTGTTTTTGGAATATTTGAAAAGCGAGAGAAACGTCTCCAAGAATACGGTTGAGTCTTATTTCTCGGATTTGCAGGATTTTTTGGCTCATGTCGACATAAATGTTGAGATTACGGAAGAAAAAGTTGCCGGTTATCTCGAAATTCTGAAGAACAAGAATTTTCAGGTATCTACGATAAAAAGAAAAGTTTCGGCATTGAAACAATTTTTTCGATTTTTGGTGGCGGAAGAGTTGATTGAAAAAAATCCGATGACCTTTATTCGTCAGCCGAAATCTTGTCGGGCTCTTCCGAAAATAATAAGTGAAGACGCAGTGAAAAAGCTTCGGGAATCAACTTCGACTTTGCCGTTGGAAGAGCAAATACGCGCGGACCTGATCTTGTATCTTTTGTACGGCAGCGGATTGCGAGTCAGTGAGCTGATTTCTTTGAAAATGAATTCCTTTGTGGAGGATAAATTTATTCGCATATTCGGAAAGGGCAGAAAAGAAAGAATAGTTCCTGTTACTCACCAGGTTATTGAATTATTGAAACAATGGAACGAGATAAAACCATTTTCGGTTTGGCTGTTTCCTTCAAAAAATCCAGAAAAACACATTACTCGCCAGAGAATATTTCAGATAATAAAAGATGTGGCGGCTATGTCGGGAGTAGACCCGGAAAAAGTGTCTCCACATGTTTTGAGGCACGCTTTTGCGACTCATGTTTTGGATCACGGCGCGGATCTTCTAAGTGTGAAAAAAATGCTCGGACATGAAAGTATATCGACCACTGAAATCTATACCCACGTAAGTCGGGCGAGATTAAAAGGGGTGGTTAACGAATATCATCCGTTAAGTGATAAACATCTCACAAGAAAGTCTGTCAGATAATCTCAAAATCGATACATACCTTTCATTTTTCCGTAAAATTATTTATCATAGCGAAAGTTTGCAGAGGTTAATTTATGTATCATTTATCGTTATGTGAAATAAAGGCTAATTTGCTAAAGAAAAAATTCTCTTCAGTTGAACTGACGAAATGTTTTTTGGAAAGAATCGAGAAATACAAAAATCTGAACGCTTATATTACAGTTTGCGCGGATAAGGCTTTACAAGCAGCTAAGCAATCTGATGAAAAGATTGCGAATAATACGGCAGGAGATCTTGAGGGAATTCCGTTGGGCATCAAGGATATGTTTATAACGAAGGGAATTCGCACGACTTCCGCATCGAAGATGTTGTCGAATTTTGTTCCGCCTTATGAGTCGACCATTACTCAGAAGTTGTTGGATGCCGGCGCCGTGTTTTTGGGTAAAACGAACATGGATGAGTTTGCAATGGGTTCGACGAATTCTACCAGTTATTTTGGGAAAGTTCTCAACCCATGGAAAATCAGTGAAAGATTGGTTCCAGGCGGTTCGTCGGGAGGATCTGCAGCGGCGGTTTGTGGGCATCTTTGTGCGGCAGCAACAGGATCGGACACCGGTGGGTCGATCAGGCAACCGGCAGCGTTTACGGGAATCGTAGGGTTGAAGCCAACCTACGGAAGATGTTCTAGATACGGGATGATCGCCATGGCTTCATCTTTAGATCAGGGCGGTGTTTTAACAAAAACGGTTAAAGATGCTGCGGTATTTTTAAAAGCAATTGCGGGGTATGATGAAAAAGATTCAACTTCCGCAAACATTCCTGTTCCTGATTTCGAATCTTTTGCAGGCAAGTCTGTAAGAGGAATGAAAATCGGTATTCCGAAAGAATTTTTGGTTGACGGAATTCAGCAGGATGTCGTCGATGCGTGGAAAAAAGGAGCACAGATTTTAAAAGATGCCGGAGCGGAGGTAGTAGATGTGTCTCTGCCTTCATCGAAGTATTCTCTGCCAGCTTATTATATAATCCAACCGGCGGAATCATCTGCAAACTTAGCTCGATATGACGGGGTGAGGTACGGTTTTCGAGCTGAGGGAAAAACTCTGAACGAAATGTACGAGAATACTCGAGATCAAGGTTTTGGCAACGAGGTGAAAAGAAGAATTTTGATAGGAACTTACGTATTGTCGGCGGGATATTTTGATGCTTACTACATGCGGGCGTTGAAGGTCAGAAAAATTATTTACCATGAATTTAACGATGTGTTCCAAAAGGTTGATGCTTTGCTTGCGCCGACCACTCTCAGCAGCGCATTCAGTTTAGACAACGAACCGAAAGATCCTGTGACGATGTATCTGAATGATGTCTTAACGGTTACGGCAAATATTGCGGGAGTTCCGGGAATGTCTGTTCCGATTTGCTTGGACAAAGATCAAAAACCGTTGGGATTGCAGCTGCTAGCACCTCATTTCATGGAAGAAAGATTAATTCAGCTTGGAAGCGTTCTGGAAGCGGGAGCGAAATTTCCATCACTAAAGGAGATTGACTAATGTATATTGAAACAGAATCAGGAAAATGGGAAGTCGTTATCGGTTTGGAAATTCACGCACAGATAATTTCTGAGTCGAAATTGTTTTCGAGTGCCTCAACGAAATTCGGAGCGAGTCCGAATGAAAATGTGTCCTTCGTTGATGCGGCATTGCCGGGAGTTCTTCCGGTTATCAATTCTTTTTGCGTAGATCAAACAATCAGAACAGGACTCGGCTTAAACTCGGAAATAAATAAGGTGTCTTTCTTCGATAGAAAAAATTATTTTTACGCAGACTTACCGCAGGGATATCAAATCACTCAGTATTTCCATCCGATTGTCAGCGGCGGATATATAGATATTGAAAATGAAGACGGTGGAACCCGCAGGGTTAATATTCACCACATTCATATAGAGCAAGACGCGGGAAAGAGTATTCACGATCAAAGTTCGACGAAGTCCTTTATCGACTTAAATCGTTCGGGAATTGCTCTTATGGAAATCGTAACCGAACCGGACATGCGTAGCGCCGAGGAAGTTGCGATGTTTTTACAAAAGTTGCGATCGATTCTTAGATATCTGAAAACTTGCGACGGGAACATGGATGAAGGTAGCATGAGAGCCGACGTAAATATTTCGGTTCATCGTCCAGGTACTCCGTATGGAACTCGTGCCGAGGTAAAAAATGTGAACTCCATAAAATTTATGGCAACGGCTGTAAATTATGAAATTGAAAGACAAATCGAGATTCTTGAGAACGGAGGAGAGGTCGATCAGGAAACGAGGTTATTCGACAGTGCAAAAGGCGTTACCAGGACAATGCGTTCGAAGGAAGACGCGCAGGATTATCGATACTTTCCGGAACCGGATTTGCCTCCTTTGGTTTTGGAACAAGCGCGTATTGATGAGCTGAAGAAAACGATCCCGGAGTTGCCCGATGCGAAGTCGAAAAGGCTGCAACAGGATTATGATCTTCCGAAGTATGACGCGGAGCTGATTTCATCCGAAATGGAAATTGCTGATTACTATGAAAAAGCTCTGGCAGCGACGAAAACGTCAGATAAATCTGTCGCAAAGTTGCTGTCCAACTGGTTGCTTGGAGAACTGTTCGCTCAATTGAATAAGTCGAGCAAACCTATTTCCGAAAGTGATATTTCAGCTGAAGATTTCGCTGAGCTGGTTATGCTTATTAAAAACGACGTTATTTCGGGAAAGATCGCGAAAGAAGTCCTCGAATTGATGTGGAACGAAAAGAAAAAGGCATCGGTGATTGTTGAGGAAAAAGGGTTAAAGCAAATTACCTCAACGGACGAGATCAAGAAATCGTTGCAGGCTGTTCTGGATGAAAATCAAGATAAAGTCGCAGAGTACAAAGGCGGAAAAGAGAAACTGTTCGGATTTTTTATTGGTCAAGCGATGAAAAAAACGGGCGGTAAGGCGAATCCGAAAATGCTTAATGAGATTTTGCGAGAGCTTTTAAACAGTTAGGAGAGTTCGTTGAAGAACATTGTTTTTGTGTTATTGATGTTGTGTGTTTGTGGTCTTGGTGGGGCGAGGTTTTATTTGCCGAAGTTTATTGACGCGCGGATTCATGAACAAATCAATAACGCAACAACGGGTTTCCAAAAGCAAAATGATCATCTAACTGAACTTATGAAAAATCTTGAATCTCGTTTGCAGAAACTAGAAAATTCTCCCTCTGAGCATAAGGTAAGTTCGAATTTCGACGTCGATTTTGATCGTTGGAATTGCTGGTGCAATCTGAAAAATAGGCTACTCCAAAATGGTGAATATACAGAGGAATTGGAAAAGTTTTGTAAGGTCTTTTCAGATTATCCGGATTTATTAAAAATGGTGAATTCTATTACTGCTCACGAAAGTAATGAAGCAAAAGACGATTCTTTAATAAATAATTTACTAAGATTTGCTAAGATACGTGGTATAAATGATAATGAGTTGAATAGAATAACGGGTTATGTGTTATTATTGTCTATAAGAAAGGCAGGAGCAAATGAGTGAAGGAACGAAGGAACGGGGATTATTGGGTGACATTGCGATGTTTACATTCATCATTGTATTGATTTTAGCGGTTATATATTTTACTGGAAATTGGCCTTGGTTTTTAAAATGGGTGGCTAATCTGGAGGTTAAAATTCGGAGTTTCGTAGATGTGTTTACGACTAACATGAAAAGCGTTGTGGATGTCGCGCAGAATGTTTCGTAGGCTTCTTAAATGTAGTAATGATAGTTGTTAAGTTAGTTTTTGTATTTTTATTAGTTATTTGTGCGTTTTTTTTCGATATAAGGGTTTCTGTATCGTTTATAGGGAGATCGTGGGTGCTTCCATTGTGGGAGCTTCTTGCGCTAATTTTCGCAATTATATATCTTTATAAGATATGTAGAAGTCTTTGGGATAAACTATCTTCTATATTAGGTCTGAAAGTGGACGTTAGGAAGGGGATTGATTATCTGCAGGAGGCTTTTTCGGGCATGCTTATAAAGGATCACAAAGTGGTTTGGACGGCTCTGAGTAAGGCGAAAAAGCATTTGGGAGAAATCCCTTTTATTTCGTGGTTAGAGGGGCAATTATGCCTAATAAACGGGGATACGTACAAGGCGAAGTCTTTGTTTTTTAACTTAAGTTCACAAGAAAAAGACACCGTTTTGGGAGCGTACAGCTTGGCTCAATTGTCTTTGCAAAATAAATCGGATAAAGAGGCGATTGAATCTATCAAGGCCGTTTTGAAAGTGTACCCGGATGCGCAAAATTTTTTAAGTCAAATCGTAAGTTTAAGCATCAAAAGTGGGAATATCGATGACGCTTTCTACTATTTGCGCAAACTCTCAGACGAAAGTAAGCAAAATATTGAGGCGGTGGTGTACTTCGAAAAATGGCGACAAAATTCGGATTTGTCGGATTTAAAGAAAGCGCATAAGTTGGCTCCGAAAATTCCTGATATTGCCATTGCTTATGCTGATGAGCTTCTGAAGAATGATGAGAAAAGATCGGCGAGAAAGACATTGATGAGAAATTTTGAACTATCTCCGTCGATTGAAATTTTCGACAAATATGTCGCGTTGGATGAAGATAAGATAAGAAGAGGGGAAAAGTTGCTTAATGCAGCTCCGCAATCCTGGGTTCCGTATTATTGCTTGGCTAAAATTTGCGTCGAAGAAGAGATGCCGACATTGGCTTTTGAGTATATATCTCGAGCATATGAGTTGGCGCATTACAGTTTTATTGCAGATGAATTAGCAAAAATTAATGCTTTGCAGAATAATGGTGAGGCCTTGATGGACTTGTCCGAAGCTAAGCCCGTGAGATTTTTTTGGAGATGTTCAAAGTGTGGAGATCATTCGGTGAAATGGCGTTCCGTTTGTCCTTGTTGTATGTCGGTGGCAACCTATTCGTATGTTGAAGAGTTTGAAGGAAATCTTCCGACCATGTTATAAATATAAAATCGATAAAACGACTTTTTGATGTCCTGCAAAGGGACGTAGATTGGGATTATCAAAGGCAAATTTCGACAAAAATTAAAATCAAGATCAAATGATGAATAAAAAATAAAAAATCCTCTGTGTTATTTTCAAAATAATCATGTATACTATGTGCAAAGGTATGATAATCGTAAAATAATTTCGGAGGAATGAACTGTGTCGTCGAAGAATAAGGATTTGAAATTTGAGGAGTTGGGGTATGTTTTCAAGAGAAATGGGGCGAAGGTTCCGTTTGATATTGAGAAGATTGTTAACGCGATAAAGGCGGCAGGTGTTGAAACGAAGGAATTCGATGAGGAAGAGGCCCGTCATTTGGCTTTTATTGTAAAAAAAATCTTGACTCATCGTTTTGACCGACAAACTCCGGAAATCGAGAAGATTCAAGACATTGTGGAGCAAGTTCTTATCAATGAAAATTATTTTAGGACAGCTCGTGCATATATTTTGTATCGTGAAAAAAGAGGTGAAGCTCGTCGTGATAAGAAAAACATGGTGGACGTGGTTTTGGCGGTTAATGAATATCTCGACAAGCTCGACTGGAGAGTTAACGCGAACGCTAACCAGGGATATTCTTTAGGTGGAATGATTCTCAATATTTCCGGAAAAATGGTCGCAAACTACTGGCTGAACAGAGTTTATCCTGAATATATTTCCATGGCTCATCGGAACGGAGATTTTCACATTCACGATCTTGATATGCTTAGTGGATATTGTGCGGGATGGTCTCTGCGAACAGTTCTGAATGAAGGGTTTAACGGAGTTTCAGGTAAGGCGGAGGCACGACCTCCTAAGCATTTCAGCAGTGCGTTGGGTCAGATGGTAAATTTCCTGGGAACTCTTCAGAACGAATGGGCAGGAGCTCAGGCTTTTAGTTCGTTCGATACATATCTTGCTCCCTTTGTGAAGGTCGATAAGCTTTCCTACGATCAGGTTAAGCAGAATATGCAGGAGTTCATTTACAACTTGAATGTTCCGTCGAGATGGGGGACTCAAACTCCGTTTACTAACCTAACTTTCGATTGGGTTTGCCCGGACGATCTCAAGGATAAAGTTCCGCTGATCGGAGGAGAAGAAGTCGATTTCACTTACGGTGATGTTCAGGCGGAGATGGATTTGATAAACCGCGCATTCATGGAGGTTATGACGGAAGGTGACTGTCGCGGCAGAGTTTTCACTTTCCCGATCCCGACTTACAACATCACGAAAAGTTTCAATTGGGACACTCCGAACGCTGATCTTTTGTTCGGAATGACCGCAAAATATGGATTGCCTTATTTCCAGAATTACGTGAATTCAGATCTTGATCCTGCGTCGATTCGTTCTATGTGTTGTCGTTTGCAGTTGGATTTGAGAGAGTTGCTGAAGAGAGGCAATAGCTTGTTCGGTTCCGCGGAACAAACGGGTTCCATTGGTGTTGTTACCATAAATTGCGCTCGATTGGGATATGTTTACAAGGGCAACGAAGACGCTTTGGTGGCTAGGTTGTATGAACTTATGGACTATGCTCGCAAGAGTCTAGAAATTAAGAGAAAAGTTATCCAGATGTATATGGACAACGGACTTTTCCCATTCACCAAGAGATATTTGGGTCGTTTGAAAAATCATTTCTCCACCATCGGAGTGAACGGTATAAATGAGATGATTCGGAACTTTACCGACGATCAGCATGATATTACTACCGACTATGGTCAGCAAATGGCTCTGCGGATTTTAGATAAGGCCAGAGAAAAGTTGCTTGAGTTCCAGGCAGAGACAGGGAATATGTACAATATTGAAGCGACTCCGGGTGAGGGTGCGACCTACCGATTTGCGAAAGAGGATTTAAAGCGGTTCCCTGACATTCTTCATGCAGGAACTGCTGAGAAGCCTTATTACACTAATTCCAGTCAATTGCCGGTCGGATTCAGTGATGATGCTTTTGAGGCACTTAAGTTGCAGGATGATCTCCAGAGAAAATATACCGGAGGCACTGTGTTCCACTTGTACATGAGTGAAAAAATTTCCAGTCCGACAGTCTGCAAAAAGCTAGTGCGGAAAGTCGTGGAGAATTTCAAGCTTCCTTATTTCTCCATTACACCGACTTTTTCGATTTGTCCGGTGCACGGATATTTGGCGGGAGAACATAAGTTCTGTCCTAAATGTGACGCTGAAATCGTGGTTCGAAAAAAAAATGAGGAGGCCAGAGAGGCAGCTTGATTCGACGAGTTGAAGCCTCATTTGGATTAGTGGCTTGATTTGTCTGTGTATTTTTGTTTAAATTTCTATAGAATGGAGTTTTTGGAATGGAGGATAAGATGACGGAAAGTGGTAGTAAAGTCGTCAATGGCGTTGAATTAAAGGAAGAAGAAAGACAGAAATGCGAAGTTTGGACAAGAGTGATGGGATATTATCGTCCAACTTCTTTCTTTAACATCGGAAAGCAGGGGGAACACGAGGAAAGAGTCCACTTCGAGGAAAAGTCGACCTGTCGCGGTATTTACAAGTAGTTGCTCATGGACAGTAGTAGGTTGTTGGTTGGGGGAGTCATTTCCCTGACTACTGTTGATTATCCGGATCATTTGGCGGCTGTGGTGTTTCTTCAGGGGTGTCCTTGGAGATGCGTTTATTGCCATAATCCGCATTTGCAGACGATTTCGCCTGAGGAATCACTTCCTTGGGAAGATGTTTTGAATTTATTGAGTACCCGCATAGGATTCATCGAAGGGGTTGTGTTCAGTGGAGGAGAGCCGCTGTTTCAGGAAGCATTGTTGCCGGCGATTGAGGATGTGAAAAATTTAGGGTTTAAGGTTGGTTTGCATACTGCGGGGTCATATCCGGATAGATTCGCCAGAATAGTATCTTTGTTAGATTGGATAGGTTTTGATGTTAAACGATCCTTTAAGGATTATCATCTCATTACCAGCGTTCGTGGTAGCGGGGAAAAATCTCTGGAAAGTTTAAAGATATTGTTGGAGTCTAATAAGGATTACGAGGTTCGTATGACAATGCATGAGTCCATTGAAACGGAAACCGCGGTCGATGTTTTAATGGAGCTCTGTCGGATGGGCGTACGTAAGATGGTTTTGCAAAAATGTCGGGATAAAAATGAAAATGTTGTTGAACATCCGATATTTTCTGATAGAATCCTCCTAGAGAGTGTGTCGAAAGATTTTGATAGCTTTTGCATTAGGGGTTAGTTTAGCCTGAAAGCGGATTTCGACATTTTTTGTGATAGGACATAGGGGTAAAATGGCAGATCATAAGTCAGCCTTAAAGAGAATAAGGCAAACGAAAGTAAGAACAGCAAGAAATAAAGACAGAATTAGTCGTATTAGAACGTTTATAAAGAAATTTATTTCTTCTTTGGGATCGAAAGATGCAAATGCTACTTTTAAGGCAGCGCAATCGGAAATTCAGAGGGGTGTTACCAAGGGAGTATTGCACAAGAATACAGCCGGCAGGAAGATTTCTCGTCTCAACAAGATGCTCAAGGCTTCAGAAGTAAAGTAAAATGTCAGAAGAGAACAGCAATATTTTTGAATACTGGAGTGTTGTTTGTTCTGAGCTGAAAAAAGAGTTTGGAGATCCGGTCATAAACAGCTGGATCGCTCCTTTGTGTTTTAAAAAGTACGCCAAAGGCGTTCTGTATTTAAGGGCTCCGACCGCGTTTTTGAGAGATTGGGTGAAAAGCAATTATGTTGCTAAAATTTTGGAAATTTGTTCCGAAGAGAAGATTCCGGTCAGAGATATTGAAATTTCCGTAGGAGATGAGAAAGAGGCTTTGTCGGAAAACAGGGAGTTTTCGCAGGCGGCGCTTCAATTTGTTGAGGTTGCGGAGGAAAAGGAAGGCTTGGGGCTTCCGCTGGATCCCGATTTAACTTTCGAAAAATTCATCGTGGGTAAGCCGAATGAGTTAGCTTATGCTGCGGCTCAACGTGTCGCAGAGTCGGATTCGATAGTTTACAATCCGTTGTTTCTATACGGCGGAGTCGGGTTGGGTAAAACTCATCTGATGCATGCCATTGCCTGGAGGATTAAAGAGCGAAGCAAAGGGAAAAATATAGTTTATATATCGGCTGAAAAATTTATGCATCAGTTTGTTCGTTCGTTGCGCTATAAGGACACGGTTGCATTCAAAGAGCAATTTAATGAAGTCGATGTGTTGATGATCGATGATATACAATTTATCTGCGGAAAAGATTCCACTCAGGAGGAGTTTTTTCATACTTTCAATTCATTGGTGGACAATAATCATCAGGTCATAATTTCGGCGGATAAATCTCCGACAGATTTGGAAGATATGGAGGAAAGGTTAAAGTCCCGACTGGGCTGGGGTTTGGTTGCTGATATCCACCCGACTACCTACGAGCTGAGGTTAGGAATTTTACAATCCAAATTGGCGGCTGCCTGTTTAAATAATTCGAAATTGAAAATACCGGTGAAGGTTTTGGAATTTATCGCTCACAGAGTTACCAGTAATATAAGAGAGTTGGAAGGTGCGCTAAATCGAGTCATTGCCAGTGCGGTTTTTCTCGGGAAGGAGATTACGGTTGACAGTGTAAGAGAAGTTCTTTCCGACCTTGTGCGCGCCAGTGACAGAGTGTTAACCATCGAAGAAATTCAAAAGAAGGTCGCGAATCATTACGATATAAAATTCAGTGACATGTATTCATCGAAGAGAGCCAAAAATATTGCTGTTCCGAGACAGATAGCCATGTATCTGTGCAAGCAACTGACTTCAATGTCTCTGCCTGATATCGGCAAGGGTTTTGGAGGACGGGATCATACTACGGTGCTTCACGCCATACGAAAAATTCAAGATGTAATGCAAAAAGACAGAGCAATTCATGATGATGTCGAATTGCTGTCGAAAATCTTGCAAAGTTAGTTTTTTCCCGATTTCATAGAAAACGTGATTTTTGCCGACAATGATGGGTATGTTCCGGAACTCTATGGGGGTTGTCAGATTCGTACGAAAATAAGATTAGCTTTGAGAGAACATAAATAGATTTCAGGTTTTGAAAACAGATTTCCGATGTTTCGAAATCGAGATATCAAAATGAACAAAAAGAAAAGTGTATTGTATACTAATTTCATAATGACATTACTATAATAACTGGTATAATGGGGAAGGTAAAAAAAGGAAAGAGATGGCAGGTTATAGTGAAGATCTACGCGTTAAAGTTGTAGAGTTTTTGAAAAAAGGGCACACAATAAAAGAGACAGCAGAGACGTTTGGGGTTTCGATGAATTTGTTCCGAGGAGTCCGCATCGAATAAATCATGAAAAATTGTTGGCTTATGTGAAAGAGCATCCGGACGCATATTTACGAGAGATCGCCGCTCATTTTTCAGTAGGTTTAACAACAATTTGGAACGCATTGCATAGATTAGGCGTCAAATATAAAAAAACGAAAAATTTACAAAGAATCGGATCCAGAAAAGCGGAAAAATTTTACAGAATTCCTAAAAAAACAGGCCAAAAATAGGCTGGTTTTTATAGATGAATCAGGCATTGACAGGCATTTGCATCGAGAATACTGTCGAGCTCCGAAGGGAAAACAAGTGTATGAAACAGTTCCTGGTCGGAAATTTGAGAGATGCAGTATAGTTGCTGGCAAATGCGGAAAGGAGATTTTAGCGCCTTTCGGGTATTACGGAACATGCAACTCGGAATTGTTTTTAAAATGGGTAAAAGAGATGTTAGTGCCAAATTTAAAGAAAAATCAAATAGTTATAATGGATAATGCAAGTATACATAAGTCGCCCAA
>CACWKL010000007.1:0-2722 GCA_902761495.1 uncultured Pseudomonadota bacterium | reverse complement strand
TGGAGCTATTTAAAGAAAAAAATCGGGGCTTTAAAACAAAAATTCGAATCTATTTTTGATGCTATCCAATACGTATTAGCAAATTGAAATATGTATATCTAAAATGCCTGAAAATTAGGTTTTATATCTAATGCCAAGCTTTTATTCAGAGAGGTTGGACTTTGTGACTCTGAGTATTTTTGAATTTTCTCTTTTTTTTTAGTTTGTTAACAATTTAGTAACCAAAATCGTGTTTAATACAGATAATAGTTGTTTATAGGAGAAAAATATTATGTTAACCAAGTTAGCGAGGTTTTTGAGAAGTTCCAAGGGTGCGACAGCGATTGAGTACGCTCTTATAGCCAGTTTGATTGCGGTTGTGGCAATTTCCGGTATGAAGTTAATAGGTGGTAAGATTTTGAATCAGCTAAATAATATTGCAAATAACCTTGGTTAACGATTCGCTTTGTATAGAAAATTTCTATACTAAGCCGTTTCCGGGTTTTTGTTTCTCCCTTACTTTAGACAAGGGGAGAGTTTGTTGAGTTTTAGTTAGTTTTGAGGTCACAGAGGGTAGTTAGTTTCACGAATTTCCCTGTCATTGCGGACTGTCCGCTTAATGAATCAAGCGGGAAATAGCGTGGTTCGTTGTAGACAATGTGATGTAAAAAGAGAGACTTTTTTGAGAATTGTTGTATATCCGAACAATTCTTTCTGATGGTCTCGATCTTAAATTTAAATAAAAAATTCTGAAATTATGCTGAATTTGATGTCGATAGAAATATCAAAATACTGAAAAAACAATTTGTCATAATAGTTGGGATAAAAAATTTCATGAAAACGTCATAAAAATACCTGCGAGATAAACAAAATGCATAGTCGTATTTGTAGGAGAGTTTCACTTTTGTGATATTTTAGTTTATCCACGAAAATACGTATCTTGTTCTATTTTTAGCATATATTCCATAACGTTTCTTTAATTAAAAGCGCTAATAAAGCGAAACCCTCATTTATAGAGATAGCTTGGGTTTGTGAATTTTTGTTTCAATTCTAATAGATGAAGTACGTTATCATATTTCACCGTGACGATGGAATGGATCCCAAAAAACTAAAACAGGTCTCTGCGAGAGAAGACCTGTCTCAGTAGATATTGAATTATCGGCTTATTTTCTATTCGAAATTACTAAATACCTCTTCATCAATGGAGTGTTGTTTCGTTCCGATTTTTTCCTTATGAGCTTTTAGCCAGGTATCCGCTGTTGATCTTCCCGCTTCTTTCAACATCTGCAGGAAATCCCAGTCGGTGTTCAAAGCGCTAGTTAAATTCAATCCGCGGAAGGCATCTTCATTCTTTATCAAATGGATGTTCATTCTTTTCACGGAAGGATCCTTAATGATGCCTTTATCTATCATATTAGTGATCAAATAAATTGCTCTCATTTCTCGGACAAGACAGTTGTTGTAGGTAATTTCCTTATATCTGTCTGTAATCTCTGCCTTTGTTTTAGGAATTTCCAAACAGTGAGTTCTCGTCAACTGGATCAGAATAATGTCTGTTGTTTCACAGTTGTCGATCAGAGGGAAGATTGCCGGGTTAGATATATAACCACCATCCCAGTAATATTCTCCGTTCACTCTTACGGCCTGATACATGAACGGTAAACAAGCAGATGCCATTAACGCATCTGGGCAAAATTCTTTATTAGAAAAAATCTTAATTTTACCCGTTTTTACGTGGGTTGCTCCCAAGAAAATCTTGTGCTCTTTGTTTTTGCTGACTGCTTCAAAATCAAAAAAATCGCGTAAATAATCCTCAAAAGGGTTGTAATTCAGTGGATTCATTTGGTACGGCGACAAAAACTCTCCCAAAAAATTCATCATCAGAGGTCCAGGAGAACGATCCAGATTGTAATATTTATTGTACTTATCTATCGGATTCAGTTGGTAAGGAGAAATGTTTTTAGACAACTCCGCCATGCCTCTCCAGTAATCATTCAACTTAGCTCTCGCCCCGGCATTGCCTCCATGAATAACTCCATCTATAAGCGACGCCGCGTTCATTCCACCGGCACTAGTTCCGGAAGCACCTTCAAAGTATAAATCATCTTCCTCCAGCAGTCTGTCCATAACTCCCCAAGCGAAAGCTCCATGTGCTCCTCCGCCTTGCATGGCTATAGCCACCTTCTTTATCGGCTTTTTCTTTTCTTGATTATTTTCAGTCATATAAACTCTCCAATTAATATCTTCGTTCATTTTAGAATATAAAGTTTAATATTTAGTTAAATTTTGTATTTATTGTAAAACTAGCTTCGGGATAAATTAATTTGAGTTTGATAAAAATTAATCTAATGCATAAGGGATTGTTTCCATATCTGTTTTAAATAAAGGCAGGGACCGTAAGATATTAATAAGATATTAATAAATATTAACAATGACTATATACAAGTTTGAGATAGATTGCTAAATTGTTCCCATTAGTTTTTGTAGTATTTGTGTTTTAGGTATTTTACGCCTGAAAGAGTGATTCTTTGGACTTTCACTTTAACAATGCAAGCAATTCATAGATAGAGCCGTTAATCTCTAAGGGTATAATACCCCGCCGCTTGCGGCGTATAATGAGGAGATGAGTAAATACGTACACAACAGCCATAAAGTTAGTATTCTGATGTATCATTTGGTATTTCCAGCAAAATACCGGAGAGTAAAATTTGAAGGAGGAATAGAAGAAGAATTGAAAGAAATA
>CACWKL010000006.1 GCA_902761495.1 uncultured Pseudomonadota bacterium | reverse complement strand
AGACTACTCTTTTTCTCTTGCTCTGTTCTGCTATTTCTCTTGTTTTCTCTCTCTAGTTCACTTCGTCTCTTTTGTCTCACTTTTTGGTGAACGTGGACACCGGTGACGTTTCTGAGCGTTTTCTTAAACAACTGGATATTTGACTGTTGAAGTTTAAAATTAATAATAATAAAATCTAGATTAGATTGTTTGTACATAACTGCGCAAATAATTTTGAGATTGAAAGAAAGGAGTCTTCGTATGTCTACAGAACGAGTTGTGAGATGGTCTAAATTGGTCGGGAATTTTTGGGAAGAAGCGAGCGAAAAAAGCATATCCCCAAATGTTGTGGCATCTTACAGCTGTCGAAGCCAATCGGGTGAAGGTTTTGAGGAGCTGATTAACTCCCTGAATAGTGAATTGATCAGTAGAAAAATTTCTCACGTTCATATTTGGGATACGTCATATCTCTACCGCCACTCGATTTCGGAGTTTGAGCAATACTCAAATCCCAAAATCAAAACCAAATGGTTTAAAGCGAACGAAAAAATCATTAACAAGTTGACGCTACCTTATACTTTACACTCTTGGACTGAAGGCCTGGACAGTCCGTTGTTTGCAAAATGGCTCAAAAAAGTAAAAATTGCATTCGCCGGCGATGAAACCGGAAACGGAATTATTCCTGACTTCCGCGAGACAGTTTTAAAGGAAGCGGAAAAGGCTGCAATCAGAGCCAACGGAACCTTTGCTCAAAATATCAGTTTTATTTTGGAAGAATGTGCCTACACATGTCTCTATTTCAAGAATAGCGTTATCATATATCCGACAAAACTTTCTCCGCCAATCGCTAATATAATTCAGCATTATCAGTCGAATATCACGCACTTGCCTTACACTATGTCGAACAACGCACAACGTCGCCAACATCGCTCTCTGGACAGAAACGAGGTAAATTGCGAAATAATCGAATTCATCACGAAAGTTGCGAAAAACATAAATTTTTTTGTCATAAACAAGGATGGCACTATTGTTTATAAGAATGAATCCCTGGGAAAAATTGTCTCAGATACTGATGCTACTGCATTGAACCCAAAGACATGGCAAAACAGCCTCGAAGTAATCAATACCCAATCAACTATCGTCGTAGAAGAAGCAGATAAAGGAAGATTTTTTCTATCGGTAAAATCTCCTCTCATAGTGAATAACGAAATTGAGGGAGTAATAGGATTATCCATAGATATCACCGATTCGAAAAAAATTGAGCAAGAAAAAGAAAAAATCATAAAACTTGAATTTTTGAATAAGATTCAGCAGGCAAAAATCGATCTTCAGACGGAATTTAGTCAATTTACTTCACAAATGGCTCATGACATCGCCTCTCCGCTCGCAAGTTTGAGAGTTTTTACCCATAGTTGTTCCAACCTCACGGAAAAACAGCAAAAAATTTTAACAAATATTACAAAGGATATTAGCTGTATATCAAACGATCTTTTACAAGAGAACAAACGTTGCAAGGAAAATTTGGAATATCAGGATAATCGCCGTGTCCCGGTCTTTTCGATCTTACAGGACGAAGTTAAACAAAAGAAATTGGAATACAAAGACAAAAATGTGAATATAGAGCTCTCATGTAATCCATCAGCAAAATCGACAATTGTAAATGTGAATATATCCGACTTCAAAAGAATGATATCCAATTTTATAAATAATTCCGTAGAATCTTGCCAATATAAAGATAGAGCCTCAATTAAACTGTCACTTTCTTGCTTGTGGAAAGACTTGATTATAGAAATTGAAGACAATGGACGAGGAATGTCGAAGGAAATGATGAATCAGATCCGAAATAATATTGCTCCCAAAAGTACTAAACAAAATGGCTTCGGTTTGGGTTTGATTCAGATATTGGAAACGATCAAACACTATAATGGGGAACTGGATATAATCTCTGTCGAAGGCAAAGGAACTAAATTCTTGGTAAAATTTCCAATGGCTGATTTTGGTAATGCTAAGAAAAAATTCGGAGATATCCGCAAATAAGGATGTACGGCAATTTTGACGTTAGCTTTTCTGGTTCTTTTTAACCAGATTTTAATCTCAGGGGTGTCCTTGTATTTGAGATAACGCTAGTAAATCTGGTTTTATTGATACCGCTAGCTTGTCTGTCTTTCAGTTGTTCCTAGGATACAAATCCATCTATGCGTCTTACAAAGAGCCCAAATACGCAAAGGTTAGTTATAGAAAAATTCTCTGGATACGCATTTTTGTAAAATCCATGATCTTCATATCATTTATTTCGTGGCTTCTGGATGTAATTATCTTCAAATTTTCCTTACTCACAGAATTGAGTTTTTCTTGGATTGTTTGGTGTGTAACTATCTGGTGCTGGAGAAAAATTTACAAAAAAAATCCAAAAGAACACCTCTACTAAAGCGACGACATCGTTTTATAACGGAGAATAACGGTATCGAATGCATATAAAACTTGGGAAAATCACACAAAGAACCCACCGACAATTGCCGATGGGTTTTTGCGAATTACAATTCTTTTACGACCTTTGAATTTCAGAATCCGCCGTAACCGCCCATTCCGCCAGGTGCAGGCATCTGAGGCTCTTTCTTTTCCGGCTTTTCGGCAATCATGCACTCTGTTGTAGCCATCAAGCTGGCGATGGAAGCCGCACTCTGCAAAGCGATTCTTACAACCTTAACAGGATCAATGATTCCGGACTTCAGCATGTCGCAGTATTCACCCGAACGCGCATCAAATCCGTAGTTAAAGCTGTCGTTCTCGAGAATTTTTCCGACAACTAAGGATGCATCTAATCCTGCATTGTCAATGATCTGTCTTGCAGGAGCTTGCAGAGCCCTCTTCAAAATGTCGATTCCCAACTTCTCGTCTCCGGAAGCCGTCGTGACATTCGCTAAAACTTTTACCGCTCTCAACAAAGCAATTCCACCACCCGGAACGATTCCTTCGGCAACAGCTGCTCTCGTCGCGTTAATAGCGTCTTCGACTCTATCCTTGCGCTCTTTGACTTCGATTTCTGTCGCACCACCGACTCTTACGACAGCAACGCCGCCGGATAACTTCGCCAAACGCTCCTGAAGTTTTTCACGATCGTAATCGGAAGTCGTTTCCTCGATCTGAGTTCTCAACTGACCGCAACGTGCTGCAATATTTTCCGCAGCACCAGCTCCATCAACGATTGTGGTGTTTTCTTTGTCGATGAACACCCTTTTCGCCGTTCCCAGCATGTTCATGTCGATGGAATCCAACTTGATTCCCAAATCTTCACTGATTACCTGACCGCCGGTGAGGATCGCGATGTCTTCCAACATTGCTTTTCTTCTGTCACCAAAGCCCGGAGCCTTTACGGCGGCAACCTTCAATCCACCGCGTAATTTGTTTACAACTAAGGTTGCAAGAGCTTCACCTTCAATGTCTTCCGCAATGATCAACAACGGACGGCCTGACTGCGCAACTTTCTCTAAAATAGGAAGCATTGGCTGCAAAACAGATAGCTTCTTCTCGTGTAACAAAATGAAAGGACTCTCTAATTCACAAGTCATTTTCTCAGGATTTGTTACGAAGTAAGGAGAACAATATCCTCTGTCGAATTGCATTCCCTCGACGACTTCCAACTCGGTCTGCAAAGATTTTGCTTCTTCGACAGTGATAACTCCCTCTTTCCCGACTTTCTCGAAAGCTTGGGACAGCATCTCTCCGACTGAAGAATCACCATTTGCGGAAATCGTTCCAATTTGAGCGATCTCTTCATTCGTAGAAATTTTCTTGGAAACTGTTTTCAACATCTCGGTAACGGCATCTACCCCGACATTGATTCCTCTCTTTAAATCAATAGGGTTGACTCCTGAAGCTACCACCTTCAAAGCCTCTTTTACGATTGCTTGGGTCAAAACAGTTGCTGTCGTGGTACCGTCTCCCGCCAAGTCATTGGCCTTGCTGGCGGCCTCCTTTACCATCTGAGCTCCCATATTTTCGAATTTATCGGAAAGTTCTATTTCTTTCGCTACACTGACACCGTCTTTCGTGATTTTCGGACTTCCGAAACTTCTCTGAATTACTACGTTACGTCCCTTTGGTCCGAGAGTGACTTTTACCGCACTTGCGAGAGTATCCACCCCCTCTAACATTTTACTTCTAGCATCAACCGAAAACTTTACGTCTTTTGCTGTCATAATCTATCCCCTTATTTATTCAAAATTCCTAAAATATCAGACTCTTTCATGATTACATAATCACAACCATCTATCTTTACCTCATTTCCTCCCCACTTGGAGAACAAAACCTTATCGCCAACCTTTACTTCCAACGGATAAAGGTTACCCTGCTCATCACGAACACCACTTCCTACCGCCAAAACCTCTCCTTCAACAGGCTTTTCCTTCGCAGTGTCCGGAATAATTATACCGCCAGGAGTCTTTTCCTCTTGATCCACTCTCTTGAGCAAAACCCTATCTTTTAAAGGCACAAAATTCACTGTATTACTCATTTACAACTCCTAATATATTGATCTTGAATCATGATATCACTTACCCTAAAAAGTTCAATAAAAAAAACCGGAAAATAGTTCTATAAAATTAACTTAATTTTAAGGATTTCCAGTATAGACTTACCCTTATTGAATTAGTAGGTGATAAATGTATAAAAATTTTTCGTATATATTCGGTTTAGGTGCTCTGCTTCTGTTAGCAGCATGTGACAATGGTGATGAGAAGGCGACTAATGGAAAACAAAAAGCCAATGAACCTCAAAAGTTAACACATATACAAAATGAGGAAACCGAACCAGTTAAAGAAATTTCTTCAAAGGACCAGACAAAGTCAGCAACAAAAGGGGACGATATCTACGCAGATATAAACAAACCTATTGAATCGGATCTCTCAAGCTGGGAGGTTAAAGGCGATATAGAAGCGGATAATACTGTCAACATAGAAGAATTAAAAACTGAGGAAGATGTTACTGTTCCTCCTCATAATAAAAAACCTGTCGCGAATACCGAATCTGCAAGTGAAATAACTGTCGATTCAACACCAGAATCTAATACAGAAAAGAGAACTCAGGAGAAAGATCCAAAAGTTGAGAAAACTCAACCTACAGATATTGTAAATAACGAGCTGAAAAACGAAGAAGTCCAATCGGCAGAGGCGCTAAATAATGTAGAGACATCCATTGCTGCAGAAGTACCTGCTGTTGCTGCAAACGAGGAAAATACAGAAAATTTAGGTAAAACTCCGGAAGTTTCTGTAGAATCTGAAGTTCCGGTGATTTCGGAAGAACCAGTTGAAAACAAATCTTCTGCGGAAGTCAGTTTAGATTCGGAACCAACTCCAGTCATGGATGAAGCCCCTGCTCCAGAGGTTGTTAGTGAATCGGAACCAGCTCCGGTCATGGATGAAGCCCCTGTTCCAGAGGTTGTTAGCAAAACCAAAAATTAAATAAGGTTTATACATTTTATGACCTTTGGAGGACCGTCGCTTTATGCCGGCCCTCCTCTCTTTTTTTGTTTCATTAACTTAGAACTTTGTTAATTTAAAAATTAGCGTTCTTTTCTTGTCACTTTTCGGCTTATCATTGCAATGTCGTCGTATTCATAAAATCCCTTTTTGGATTTTCTGCCCAAAAATCCTTTTTCGACATATTCCTCCAGCAACGGACATGGCTTGTACTTATTTTTTTCTCCTAGCTCTTTTTGCAGAGTTTTAAGAATAGCCAGCACCGTATCCAATCCGATCAAATCGGCAAGAGCCAGAGGACCTATTGGATGATTTGCCCCTAATTTTAAGGCTTCATCTATGTGTTCTGCTGTCGATATATTCTCATATAAGGCATATATCGCCTCATTAATCATAGGAATCAGAACTCTGTTAAGTACAAATCCCGGGGCATTCTTTGAATAAATCGGGTATTTACCTAATTGCTTGGCAAGATTCCAAAAATAATTATAGGTTTCGTCACTTGTGTGATATCCCCTTATCACTTCAACCAATTGCATAATCGGAGGCGGGTTCATAAAGTGAAACCCTATAAATTTATCAGGATAAGGCAACATTTGAGACAACGAAGTTATGGATAAAGAGGAAGTATTACTGGCTACGTAGCTATCTTCAGATAAATATTGCGCAAGCTTATACAGTATATTCGTCTTAATATCGAAACTTTCAAAAGCCGACTCTATAAAAATCTGACTGTCAGCAAGATCATCCATCTTTTCGACAAACTTCACTCTGCCGATAATCGCTTCGACGGGTTCTTCCAAATGTCCCTTCTCAGCTAATCTCGCAAGTGAATATTCCATTCGCGTTTTCGATTTATACAAAATTTGCGAAGAAATATCATAAATTGAAACTTTAAACCCTGCCGTAGCGAACACCTGAGCTATTCCACTGCCCATTTGCCCTGCGCCGATAACCGCTGTCATGTTGCTCATATTTTCATCTCCATCCTTATCACTCTTCCGGAACTATTTTATTCATGCATGCGGTTAATTCTGAATTTTACCGAGTTTTTTCATTGCAAATATTTACACTTTTTCCATAGAATTCCGCAACATATCGATATTATGAAACGCAAACTATTAACAAAATTTTAACGTAACAAATTTAATTCAGAAAAAGCTGCTTTGTAGCATTTGTATTTAAAGTCAACGATGGAATTCAAAATTCTCTCTGCGGATTCCCATTTCCAGCGACAGAATTCCTGCGTATTGTAATTTAAATTCACCTCAGAATCATTTCCGGCAAATTCAAACAATGTAAAACATAACTCCTGCCCTCTATACTTCAGCGCTCCGTATTTCTTCATCATTCGATCTTGAGAATATTGAGGAAAATCATATTTGTATAAGTTACGCGTCTGATCCAAAAACTTTATTGAAGAAACACCTGTTTCCTCTAATAATTCCCTTTTGGCCGCATCTAAATAAGACTCGCCGCCATCCACTCCTCCCTGTGGGAGCTGCCAGGCATTCTTGGTATCTAACCTTTCAGCGACAAAGATCAGGTTATCCTTTTTCAAAACAATTGCAACGCATTTTCTATAGGGAAGCATTTTTTTTACCGAAACTAACAGGAACCAGCTTTACCCCTTTAGGAAGAGCTTTCATGACATCATCCAGCTGTTTTGAACTTACGATAATCGTGTCTTTTTCTTTCAATTGATCAGAACCTTGAAAAACCTTTGCTCGCAAGGTTTTCAAACTAATCCTCTCTGATATTTCATCGATGACATCGCTATCATCCTCGATATTCAGGAATGCCATCCCACGTTGCGAAAGCTCCTTAGCAATGATTTCCATATCTTTACCGGATTTCGTCACAAGAGAATCGCAAGTATTTGCTATTCCTATGGCATATTTTGTCGAAGACATCAAATAGTACAGCTTATCTCTGACTTCATCCGAAGAAGCATTCGCTAAAAACGGAGAAACTGTCTCTTTTTTATCCAAAGGAATCGAAGATTGAGTTGGCAACTGAATAAAGAACTCATGCCCGGAAGATACTATAATTTCAGCAATCTTACTTAGATTATCTACATAATGCGGAATAATAAACGAAACTTTTGCATCATAAAAACGAGCCATGATGTTTTGTATATTTCCTTCAGTTGCATTTGGAACCAAAACAGCTAATTTTAAATACCCGTTCTTTAAGCAATCTTCCTCATAATCAATGGTGGCCGAATAAGCGTCAAATATCTTAGAAGGATCAGATTGCTTCCGAGGAAGAATTCCGTATTTTGTTCTTACGTACAAACTTATCGGTTCATTTTTTGTTTCCTCATCAGAATTTGACTCATCTACGGAAAAATCCTTGTCTATTAATATCCTGCATTGATAAACAGAATTCCTATCTTGGACATGTCTATGCCACAACTCGACTCCCGACACAAAAACAGCGAATCCTCCAAAAAATACGAGCCAACGAATCTTATTTTGCATTATTCTTTTCACCGTTCATTTTATCTTTCACTTCATCTTTTTTACCGTTTATTTTGTTGTAAACATTTATCGCCTTTAAAGTATCAAAAGCCTTATTTAACTGGTAATCCTTTTCTGCTCTTTCTCTGAGAGACATTTTTCTGAAATCAGGTTCCTCATTTTCTTTTTTGTCTTTATCACCCTTTTTAACAATCGGAGAATCTGGCAACTTATTGGAATCGGGGTGTTTCTTCTCAGTCTCTTTTCTATCCAGAGCATTTTTAAAGATTTCCTCACGCAGGGAAAATACTCCTTCAACTTTTTTGATGCTGGCGTAACCCGCCTCAATGTCAGGGCTTATACCATTCCCCTGGATACATTCGCCACTCGGAGTATAGTATTTCGCGATGGTCAATTTAATTCCAGTTTTGTCCGAAAGAGGAATAACTTTCTGCACCGAACCTTTTCCGAAAGAACGAGTTCCGATGATAACGGCGCGTTTATTATCACGTAGAGCACCTGCTAAAATTTCAGGGGCTGAAGCCGTTCCGCTGTTAATCAACACAGCCATCGGAAGTCCATTAGTAATATCCTCATCGTTTGCAAAAAACTCCATGGAGTTATCTTTGGTTCTGCCTCTGGTCGATACGATTTTGCATTTTTTGAGAAACAAATCCGAAACAGCAACAGCTTCATCCAACAGACCTCCCGGATTGTTTCTCACATCCAATATGATACCGCTCAGCTTTTTATTTTCTTGTATAAACTTCTTGATGTCCGCGCTAGTGTTTTTATCGAAGGTGGAAATTCTGATATACCCTATATCATCCAACACTTCAGCTTTAACCGATTTAACCTTTATCAAATCTCTCTTGATTGTCACATCAAACGGAGCCTGTCTTTCCCTAACAATCTTGAGTTTTACCGAAGTTCCTGGCTTTCCCCTCAATTTTTCAACAACTTCCACATCTGTAATGTTCGTTCCGAGATACTCGCCGTCCACCCCGACAATAAGGTCTCCGTTTTTCAACCCTGCTTTATAGGCCGGAGTGTCATCTATTGCAGAAATAACCCGAATGTATCCGTCGTCATCCATGATAAATTCTATACCGAGTCCACCAAATTCTCCTTCCGTTAAATTTTTCAAAGAATTAAAAGCCTTTTCATTCAAATAACGAGAATGCAAATCCAGAGTGGACATCATTCCTTCGATTGCCTTGCGAATTATGTCTTCATCTGTCATTTCATTGACATATTCATACTTTATGCAAGCGCAAACGAATTGCAATTCGCGACCAGCTATGTCTGCGGCTTTATCTCTCTCCTGGGCTAAAACTTCAGTCTTTTCAATTTTTTCTGCCTTACCTTCTGACTTCGTTCCACCTGAATTACAAGCCACCAATGAAAGCAAAAAAGGCAAAACCCACAACTTTTTCATCATTTTTTCCCTTTCTCTATAGTCTGCATAAGCCAATGTCTCGGATCAAGAGGTTCTCCAGATCTTCTCAATTCCATTTTCAAGATCGGAGGATCCTTTGACTTGTCATCCATTTGACCTATATAATCGCCAATTTCAACAACATCTCCCGTCGCCGCAAAAATCTTATTAATGCCGTACAGGAATATCCGATATTCGCCGTTACTGATAATCACCATATTCTGATAATTCAGAAAATTTCCGGAAAATACTACAAGACCCTTCGCCGGAGAAGTGACAATCGCCTCTTGATTTGTTTCAAATCCTATGTAACAAATCATCGAACCATCATCCCCGCGATCTCCGAATTCCGCAACAATTTTTCCATTTACCGGATAAGCTAAGGACAAATCTGTTGAAACTTTGTTATTCCTTAAAACCCCAACTACATTTTCTGCTTCCAACTCGGCATCCAACTCCTCAATAGATTCGGATTTAGTCGCAATATGGTAAACCACATCATTTTGAATTACATTTTCCTCTCTGGTTTCCGCAAGTTTCTTGGATTCCTCATCTATTTTCTTACAAACATCCCTGTATTTTTCCGAAGCTTGAGTATAATCCCTATCCAAATTGCTCTTCTCACGCTGAAGCTTTACTAATTCCGCATTACCCCTTCCCAACCTAAGACTCATATTTTTGAAATAATCCGCGAAGCTTTTTATAACAATCGAACAACGAATAAAATCATTCTTACTCTGATATTTACTGATTATCAGCATATTCGAAAATCTCTGGATACTGGACAGCACAGTGCAACATCTGGACAAGATTTCGTAAACATTTATCATTGTCGGCAAAGACATCTTTTCTCGTTTATTTACATCCTGTAATGCTGCCTGAACCTTAGAAAGAATCGATTCCTGCTTTTGAGCCTCTCTGCATAACTTTCGTATCTCCGACGACTGGACAAAAGAGCAACTTCCCGTTTGAAACAGTAACAAAGAAACGAAAAAAGCTACCACAAAAAGTTTCATTACCTATAAAACACTCTACTTACAAAATACCCTTCCGACAGAACAGTACGAAAACCCTGAAGCCCTAACTTCATCCACCGAATAAATATTTCTGAGATCGATCAATAACGGATTTTTTACCCTTTTTCTCAGTTCTTTCAAATTGAGAGCTCGAAATTCACTCCAGTCTGTCAAAATTAATACAACATCGGCATCGTTACAACATTCGTAAGGATTTTTTTCCCACGAAACATTATTGAAAATTCTTTTCGCTTGCTGAGAAAAGGAAGGATCGTAAACTTTTATGTTCGCGCCAGCCTCCTGTAAAGCCTGAATAATCTCAATGCTCGGACTGTCTCTCATATCGTCGGTATTCGCTTTGAAAGTAACGCCAAGTACTGAAATATCTTTACCTTTGACCTCCCCGTCGCAAGCGGAAAGAATCTTTTTTACCATTTTGGCGCGCCGCTTATCATTGGAAGAAATCGTCTCCTCCACTAAATTCATGTTGACACCGAAATCTTTTGCAAAATCAGCCAGTGCCGATGTATCCTTCGGGAAACAAGAGCCGCCGTACCCCGGGCCCGCCAACAAAAACTTATCTCCGATTCTTTTGTCGAGTCCCATGGCAAGAGCCACGTCATTGACATCTGCCCCGCAAACTTCGCACAAATTTGCAATCTCATTTATGAAAGTAACTTTCATCGCCAAAAAAGCATTGGAAGAATATTTGGACAACTCTGCGGTTTCTAAATTCGTGAATACAATCGGAACGTTAAATACGTAAAGCGGTCTGTAAACTTGAGACAAAACTTTTTTCGCTTTTTTGCTTTCAACTCCGAGAATGACTCTGTCCGGATGCATGAAATCATCAATCGCCGCTCCCTCTTTCAAAAACTCAGGATTAAACGCGACATCAATCTCAACTCCTCGATCTTGCAGGAATTTTTTCACGGATTTCGTTGTTCCGACAGGCACCGTAGACTTGATAACCAACACAGTATTCGGATTTACCGAACCAGCCAATTCCGCAACTGCCAAATATACGTAATCCAAATTGGCACTACCATCCTCTTTGCTCGGAGTTCCCACCGCAATGAATATGATATCGGCATCCTTTACCGAATCCTTGGTGCTAGAAGAAAAACCGAGACGTCCTGCTACCATATTTTTTTTCATCAACTTATCAAGACCCGGCTCGTAGATCGGCACTTCACCTTTTTTCAAAGATTCAACTTTCGCCAAGTTGTTGTCCACACATGTAACATCAAATCCGAACTCCGCAAAGCAAACTCCGGAAACCAATCCTACATAACCTGTACCAATTACCGTTATATTCATTACTTTTCCTTATTTTCTTTTATAAATTCATCTATCACGTGTTTCAGCTTCTCTGTATTGCTGGCTACTCGCAAAATAGCTGCCAACAATCCGCCTTTGGAGCCGCAATCAAATCTTTGTCCTTCAAAATTGAATCCTACCAATCCGTAAGACGGAATCATCTTCAACAGCGCATCAGTTAACTGGATTTCTCCGTTTACTCCCGGCCCAAGATGTTCCAGAACCTTAAAAACATCCGCGGACAGTAAATAACGCCCGACTATCGCGATATTAGACTTCGCTTTCTCCGGAGAAGGCTTTTCATCCACCGACTTCGCATAGACCAACTTTCCTTCCTGATGCTCAACGTCCAGAATACCATAACGACTGACATGTTTCCGATCGACAGGCATTGTCGCTACCATATTTGCGCCGTTGTAATTCTTTATCATTTCTCCGATACAAGACTTCGGACTCAGAATAAAATCATCCGCCGACATAACCGCAAACGGTTCGTTATTTATAAGATCTTTAGCGCACAGCACAGCGTGTCCGAGACCTTTCGGTTCATTTTGACGAACATAACAGACGCTCCCCATATTTATGTCGAAATAATCAGGATGGGAAAACATATAGTCGAAGTAATCCTCGATAGAATCCTTCCCGTGCCGGGTAACAAATATAAACTGCTCGATACCCGCATTAATCGCTTCTTCAAAAGCATAGTGAATCAGAGGCTTATCAATAATGCCCAGCATTTCCTTTGGAATAGCCCGAGTAATCGGAAAAAATCGTGTCCCCAAACCTCCAACAGGAAAAACTACCTTACGAATCCTCATTCACCCCTCGCAAATTACTCACAAGATACTATCACTTTGATTGAAACCGAATCAACAAAAAAGACGGATAATTGCCCTCATTTTCACAAATTTTCAGAAATAAACAAATCGGAAAAACAAAGTAATTTCTCGATAATTTACCCTCTAAATTAATGAAAAATAATCTCTGTTAAGAATCTTTAACTCATTCGACCTCGTGTTTTTGAATTTTTTCTGACCGTTAATAACACTTTGCAAGCAATTTTATCTTAAATTTAACAATTTGTTGATAATTTAATGATAGAATTTAGTCGTAGTAAGGAAAGAAACTCGCGAGTTTCGATATTGTTACGTAGGAAGATATGAAGATATTACGCTGTTTATTAGCTTTGCTGTTTTTTTTCGAATCTTTCGGAGATTACGAATCGGAATATGATGATCCGATTGAAATGGAAGATCAGTCCTATTATCAAAAAGGGAAGCCAAATTACAATAAACGTCAATTTCGTCGTTCAAAGAATAAAACAAATCGCAAACCAAGATGTCTTCCGATCGAAACACCCGATCAACCTGAGCGTAGCCGATTTGTAATAAGGGCTCCAAGTGGTTGGGCTTACAGAACTTTCAAGGGAAACAATGGATTGGTGGGTGTGCTGTGGCCGAAAGGAACTTCTTTTAGCAACTGTGATACCGCAGTATTTGTATTTATTCAAGACTCAAATGAACGATCTTTACCTGAAATACCAGATAATGTCCACATATTTAACGAAAAATGCCCAAAAGCGGAATTTAAATTCGCTGATTGGAAAAACGACTTAGATAAAACCTTCTCAATAGAAGAGAAATATTTCTCCGGATTTTGTGGTCGTACGCAAATCTTATTTGAGGAGAAAGTAAAAAATTTCAGAATAATAACGATGCTCGCTTCGTCATTCTATGTCTCATATGACCTTTTTGAAGACGTAAAATATATAGTATCTGCCTACAAAACGGAAGTAGAAGATAGCCTAGGTATCAAAAATAACAAATTGTCTCAACAAACAAAGAGAAATCCATCCGGAGATTCATTTTTTCCGGAAAGAAACACAGAATATTAAAATAACGAATTTTCTGAAACCTCACCTGTCTCGAAATTCGTAACCTCTTTTTTTTGAAACAATCCAAAATCTCAGTAACAAAAAAATTAATTTCTTTTTTCACAATTCTCCGAATTTACTGTGACTGATACGTATCGCCTCCAAGGCCGGACAATCTTCATTTTCGACATAATTCAGGAAAGCACCGCCTGCTGTAGATATGCATGTCATCTTATCCGCGACGCCGAATTTTTTCATGGCAAACCCTGTATCGCCTCCTCCGATAATCGAAATCAACTGATGATTTTGCGTTCTTTCGGCAATAAATTCGGCAATCGCCTTTGTTCCAAACTCAAACGGACTTCGCTCGAACAACCCCACCGGACCGTTCCACAATACCATGTCGCTGGTCAAGATATGATCTTCCAGCAACTTTACGGAATCAGGTCCTATATCGAAAACCATTGTATTGGAATCCTCGGACCGCATAATTGCATGCTCGCTTTTTGTCGAAATCAAAGCGGAAAAATCAGTCGGGACAATTAATTCACATCCAAATTTTTTTGCATTTTCCGTAACTTCTTTAACATCTGCTTCGTACTCTCCAAAGTCAAAAACCTCCGATATGTCATTCTTGAAATAGGAAAGAAAAGCACCCGCAATTCCTCCTCCAAGAGCCAACTTATCTACCTTAGTAACTAGCCGCTTGAGCAATTTTATCTTCGTTAATAACTTCGAACCTCCGATAATAGCCATTCTTTTCCCGGAAGAATAATTAAAAAATCTCTCTATATTTTTAATTTCTTTCTTAAAATTCTCACCCAAATCTGACGGCAAAAACTGAGGTATTCCGAAAACCGAAGCATGTTTACGATGAGATACCGAAAATGCCTCGTTCACGAAAAAATCCCCTAATGACGCCAATTTTTCGGCAAAAGCCAAATCGCAACTTTCCTCCTGCGGATGGAATCTGAGATTCTCAAAAAGGATTAAACTATTCTGAGGAGCTTTCTTTATCAAAGATCGGGTATTTTCACTCAAATAGTTCTCTATAAACAAAACGGAACTCTTGTAAATCTTCTCTATATGAGGAATTAATTGTCTCAAACTCTCTACCTCTGTTTGGTCTGAAGTCTTACCGAGATGAGATATCAAAACAACTTTCGCTCCTCTATTCTGCAAATCTCTCACGGTTGCGACAGGAACTCTTATCCTAGCATCATCCATTATGATGCCATTTCCCATCGGGACATTAAAATCCACTCGAACCAGAACCACTTTGTCAGACAATTCCATACTCTACTCCCTCTATTATTTCAGAACTATCCAAAAACCGTAAATTCTTAGTTAATAAATTTACTAACAATCGCGCTGTATTCTATCATAGATTTAAAATATTATGAACTTTTTTCGTCTCCCCCCTTGTAAAAAGCATTCAAAGCCATTATTTGATATAATGGATTTTTTATCAGGTAGGGGACTATTATGCCAGCTATTGTTTTAACAGGTCACGCAGGACGGATCGAGGCGAGATATCATCACAGTAGACAAACCGGAGCACCTTTGGCTATGGTGTTGCATCCGAATCCTATGCAGGGCGGAACCATGAACAACCGAGTCACCGTAAGTCTGTACAATGCTTTCGTGGAAAACGGTTTTTCCGTAATTCGATTTAATTTTCGAGGAGTCGGAAAATCGGAAGGTGAATTCGACAAGGGCGAAGGAGAATTCAACGACACCGCTTCGGTGCTCGACTGGATTCGAGACATAAACAAAGGCCATCGCGAAATTTGGATAGCAGGATTTTCGTTCGGAGCTTTGATCGGAATGCAGCTTTTGATGCGACGTCCTGAAATTTCGGGTTTCATCTCTGTTTGTCCGCCGGCGAACCTCAATGATTTTTCTTTCTTAGCGCCCTGCCCTGTTTCCGGCATGATGATAAACGGCGCGGATGATATCGTGTGCCCGACAGAGCATGTGGACAAATTGGTCGAGAAATTGAACGGTCAGCGGGGAATTTCAATCGATTATCGCGTAATTCCGAATTGCGATCATTCTTTCACGGGACATCTGGACACCATCAAGCAATATGTCACTGAATACTTGAACTCCAGGAGAGAAATGCGTAAAGTCGTCTAGTTATCGAAAAATTACGGGAGAAAATAATGAAATCGTCCTTTTTGAATGAGGCTGTGGCCAGGGGTTTTGTGTACCAAACCACAAATTTAGAAGCAATCGACGAATATTTGTCGACAAAAGGACGACACGGATATGTGGGCTTCGATATCACCGCAAAAAGTCTGCATGTAGGGCATTTGATTCCGATATTTACGATGCGGCTGTTCCAGAAGCACGGACACAAGCCGGTTATCTTGGTCGGAGGCGGCACGACAAAAGTCGGAGATCCTTCTTTCCGCAATACTACCCGCCCGATGCTTTCGAATGAGCAAATCAAGGAAAATCTGAAAGGGATAAAATCCTGCCTCGAACCGTTTTTGGAATTTGGGGACGATAAAGCAATCATGGTGAATAACGCTGCATGGTTGGATAACATCAATTACCTGGAATTTCTGCGCGACATCGGAAAATATTTCTCGATAAACCGCATGATCGGGTTTGATTCAGTCAAAACCAAGCTATCGCAAAACAATTCGCTGAGCTTTTTGGAATTCAACTACATGATTTTACAGGCTTACGATTTCTACAGACTTTTCTGTGACAAAGACTGCCGAATCCAGCTGGGCGGACAGGACCAGTGGGGCAACATTGTTTGCGGTGTCGAATTAATAAGAAAGAAGTGCGAAGCCGAAGCGTTCGGGCTAACCAATCCGCTGCTGACAACCAGCGACGGAAAAAAGATGGGGAAGACGGCCAACGGAGCAGTCTGGCTGTCCGAAAACTTCATGTCCGCCTACGATTTCTGGCAGTACTGGAGGAATGTCGCCGACGCAGATGTCATTAACTTGATGTATTTATTCACGGATTTGCCGATCGACGAGATCAAAAAAATGGAATCCGTCAAGGGAAGCGAAATAAACGCGCTGAAAGTCATTTTAGCGGACGAAATTACATCCATCGTGCACGGAAAAGATTCGCTCGCATCCATTCATCAATCCGCTGAGCAAATTTTCAATCAGTCCTGCGAAGATTTGGCCAAAATCGACTCGGTGAACAGATTTCCGACGGAGAAAAGCGCGTCAATTATCGATATTTTGGTGAAAACTCAATTGTGCTCCAGCCGAGGCGATGCGAAAAGGATGATCCGAGGCAAGGGCGTCTACGTGAACAATGAGGCGATCACCGAGGACTACAAACTTCCGCAAGATTTGTCCGACGGAGATCTGCTTAAGTTGTCCTGCGGCAAGAAGAAAACCGTGATTTTGGAAATCAAAAACTGAAAGGTTTCGAATAACTAAAACGCAGAGCCCGAAGACTCTGCGCATTGATAGAAAAACAGAGAAAACTTTTATTCATCCCACGGTTTTAAGGCAATTTCTCTGCGGCGCTGTTGAGCTTCGGGCGAGGTGTCGAATTTGTAATTGCGTACTTTTTCGAACATTTCCTCAGTGATTGCGGTTTTCTTCGCCGATATATCGATAATTCCCTTTAGCTTATCAATGAGGGGGTTATCTGCCAAAACATCACTACCAAAGTTCTTCGTAATGTCGCTCACATTGGGTGTTGTAGTTGTAGTACCACTTGTAGAGCTATCAAATCTAAATTTCGGGGCTTCAGTACTCGACCACTTCGTTCCCATGCCAAAGCTCGGAAGTGCAGTACTTGAGATTATTTTCACTTTGTTTGCTAGTTTCACCATTCCATCGTCAAAAACAAGCAATTCTACAGGAACAATATCCAATATTTCAGCCATACGTTCCAAGGCAACCTCTTTACTTGGAGGAGGAGTGACTAATTTCACGCCCGTTATCTTTTCAATCTGCTTCATGAAAGGAGTAGCTTCTATTCCAAAAGATACAGGCATATCACTCGGACAGTTAAATGCGAATATTGCTTTCTTGTTTTTATCGAATCCTAACATTTCGCGTTTTCCGTCAATTGCTGAAATTTTGATAATTTCCCCTTTAAAGTCGAATTTTCCGTTCGGGATATAATTTTTGGAAATATCTTCGACAGCATTTTTATCTTTTTCTACAATATACAAACCAGAATGGTCTACATAGATCAACCGTTGTTTGCTGTCGGTAAAACTGTTGGCTTCTTCTGCAACATCATAAACTTCAAAATTATTATTGCCCTTTCCAGTGATATTGTGACCATTTACACCGATAATTCGACATTTATTTGGATTTTTTCCATCGTCGTATATGTCGATGCAACATTTTCTGCTTTTGATGTCTTTATAAAAAGTAACTTTGCTCTCGGTGTATTCTATTCTCTGAATATTTCGGAATAGAGAGGGAGTTCCGTCGGGATAGGTAAATATATGAGTCGGAGTGTAAACCGCATCGACGGCCGCTACTGGTCTTCCTATACCAATGTTGTAGGTCCCGAGATCTTTGGATGCTTTTACATGCTGCAGCACGTATTCATTGTCGGCGACTTTTACAAATTCCGCGAAACAGCTGAAAGACAAGCAAACCATCGCCATTGCTGATATTATTTTTTTCATTTCGTAATCTCCTACTCAATAAGTTAATTATAAGTTGGAAAAGTTAAGAAAAGATTAATTGCCGTAAAAAATTGATTAATTTTTGAAATTTATATAAAAATTTATTGACAAATTATCTGAAAAATCTCCGCCTGCAGCGGCTTTATCCCCTCGCCTTTCTTGGAACTGGTGGAAATAATTTTCGGAAAAGCCGACGGATGAAATTGAAGAATTTGGGAAACGGAATCCTCCACTCCTGCCGATTTTTTGTCCGATTTTGTCAAGACTATTTGATACACCAGCCCGAGAGAATCGAATATTTCCATGATCTCGGCGTCATTCTGCTTTATACCCAGTTTTGAGTCGATCAGCAAAAAAATTCTCCGCAAATTTTTTCGATATCGCAAGTAGCCAAGGATGAGTTCGTCCCACTGCATGCGAGTCTGCTTGGAAACGGCGGCGTATCCGTATCCGGGAAGATCGACCAGCGAAATTTTATTTCCCAACGAAAAAAAATTGATCTGCTGGGTACGCCCGGGGGTTTTGGACACCCGAGCGGTATTTTTCCCCGTTAGAGAATTTATCAGAGATGACTTTCCGACATTTGATCTTCCGACGAAAGCTACCTCGGGAAATTTCAGAAAGGGAATCTGAAAAAATGTCGCAGCTCCCGCCAAAAATTTGCACTCGGAGCTGAACAGCGAATTTATGGAACTCAACTTTTCGCCCCGGATTTTACCTCAGATTTCGCCAAAGCGTTTTTCTCATCAACCTTTCTGATCACGTACTGTTGCACGATCGCGAACAAATTGCTGAAAGTCCAGTAAATAATCAATCCAGACGGCAGACGCGAGAACATCAACGTAAACATTATCGGCATTATCATCATCATTTTCGCCTGAGAAGGATCCGCAGGAGCCGGCCCCATCTTTTGCTGAATCCACATAGACAATCCCATCAACAACGGCCAAATTCCGATCTGCAGAAAGCCCGGCAAAGTGACGGGAATCAGTCCGCCCAGATTTAAAATCGACCACGGATCAGCTACTGACAAGTCGTGAATCCACCAAATGAAAGGAGCTTGCCTCATTTCGATCGAAATGTACAACACTTTGTACAGCGCAAACAAAATCGGCCATTGAAGGAACATCGGCAAACATCCGCCCAACGGATTTACCTTCTCCTTTTTGTAGAGTTCGGAAACCGCCTGCCCCAATTTCATCTGATCACCCGCATACTTGGTCTGCAGAGCTTTGATCTTCGGCTGGATCGTCTTCATTCTGTTCATGGAACGATAAGCTCTATTGGCGAGCGGGAACAGAAGCAGCTTCAGCAACAAAGTTATCAGAAGAATCCCGAACCCCATATTTCCAACCAACCCCTTGACGTAGGACATCGCGTACAGCAGAGGCTTCGTGAGAATGTAGAGATATCCGAAATCGATGACCAAATCCAAATGCGGCACATTCAACTTCTCCTCATACATGTCGAGGGTGTTTATCTCTTTCGCTCCTATAAACAGATGATAATCTTTCGAAAATTTCGAAGATGGATTCACAACCGACCAATCCTCACTGCTTTCGATTGCGTAATTGCCTTTCCCCAACGACTTGTAATTTACGGAATAAGAAGAATTGTGCTCGGGAATGAAAGATACCAGCCAGTACTTATCGGTAATACCGAACCATCCGCCTTTGGACTTGTACGATATTTCCTTTTCCTTATCGATGTCCTCATATCCGACTTCACGTAATTTTCCGTCGAAATATCCGATAGGACCATGGTAAAACCCTATGGATTCGGACTTGTCCTTACCCACTTCACGATAAATCAAAGTGGTATTTTTTACCCGAACAGCCTCAGCACCGTTGTTTTTCACTTCATCGGTGATTGTGAATACAAAATTTTCATCAACGGAGATTTTTTTCGTGAAGATCAATCCTGAACCGTTATCCCAGGTCAGAGTAATCGGCGACTCGGGAGTTAATTTAGTACTGTCTGTCTCCCAACACGAATTTTCATCAGGCAAAATCAGCGATTTATCATCCGATTTCCAGCCGGAAGCAGCAAAATAATTTTCTTTTCCGAAAATTGAAACTTTATCCTGATTATCATACTCCTGAGTATAATCATTTAAATTAACATCACTGAATTTCAACCCTTTAGTTGAAATGGTTCCGGAAATTCTCGGAGCGCGAATTTCAATCGTTTTTACTTCCGCCTGCGGAACGGTGTTCTCTCTCTTGGACGCCAATCTTGTGTCAGAACTTTGAGCCTTAGAAGAAATTGTTGATATTTCCTGACTCTGATTATTCAGATCACTAACTTGTACCGGTGTCGAAGACTTAAAAACATAAGGATACCCAAGCATAACAATTAGCGAAATCGCGAAAAACAGCATAACATTGCGTTTTTGTTCCTGATCTTCCTGCATATAAACTCCCAACTAAAGAAACTTTTTGAGTATACAGTAAATTTCGTTATCTTGAAAGCTGAAGTTTTCAAGGTTATGTAAATACAAAAAGCGCCGAGTAAACCTCGACGCTCCAAATAAGATCTTATTCAATGATTATTTCTTATTTACTATATTCTTAGCTTCTTCAACACAATCTTTCACTCTCTTGGTGATAGCAGCTGACAACTCTTTATTTGTTGAAACTATCATTTCGGAAATCTGCTTACTGTTTCCGATTGCTTTTTCAACAGTATCGCGAGTAACTTCATTGAACTTCGTCATCATGTCCGAAGGTTTATTGGCCTTTTCCCAAACGGATCCCATGTCGGTCATCATTTGCTTGATAAATGCAGACTGCAACTTTGTGATACCGTTGCATACCTCAATTGACATTTTGTTAATCAAACCCAAAACCTCCAAATTTTTTTTGTAAGATTCCATTATTGCATTCATATCAATATTCGGCATCTTAAAATTCGGAAACGTTGTTGTCCCTGCTTTCTCACTTGCTCCACTGTTATTTGGTGTACCCATAACTTTCTCCTTAATGCATTATAATCGTATATTATCGTACACCCCCAACAGGAAAAAATCAAACAAATATACAATTTTTCAATTATTTTATGGAACTTTTACTCAAATCCGCACTGCCGAGACCATATTATCAGGGCTATTCCGCAGGAGTTACACTGCTAGGACTATACCACTCTCAGATTTCCAGTGCAAATAAACCTGATCATCCCACTGTATAGGTCTTTCAGCAGCTCGAACCAAATTTGCAACTGTTGCCAAAACAACAGCCCCAGATGTCAATTTCACATAATATATCGAAACATCTCCCAAATAGGCTATATCTTGGACAATTCCGCTCGTCCAGTTGTATTCTCCTTTCGGCTCATCTAAAGATAACATGACTTTTTCAGGCCGAATAGCTACACAGATCTGTGCTCCCACAGGCACTGAAGCAGAATGATTCACATAGAGATTCTTTTCCAACATTGTGGATTTTACAATTACGTGATCGGATTTTTCTTCGATTATTAATCCTTCGAACAAATTCACCGACCCAATAAAATTCGCCACATACCGTGAATTCGGATATTCGTAAACCTCCGTCGGTTCCCCCACTTGAAATATACGCCCTTCATTCATAACACCGATACGAGTAGACATGGTCATCGCCTCTTCCTGGTCGTGCGAAACCATTACGAACGTAACTCCGACTTTTTCTTGAATATTCACCAATTCCAGCTGGGTTCTTTCTCTCAATTTTTTATCCAACGCAGCCAAAGGCTCATCCAACAAGACCAATTTCGGCTGTTTCACAAGACTTCTCGCCAAAGCAACTCGCTGCCTTTCACCACCCGAAAGCTGATGCGGCCGTCGTTTCTCGTATCCGCTCATCTGAACCAGCTTTAAATATGAATTGACCCTATCTTGGATTTCACTTTTGTTCATTCCCTCCTGAATCAATCCGAAGGCAATATTTTGCTCCACCGACATATGCGGAAACAAAGCATAAGATTGAAAAACCATGCTTACAGGACGCTTATAGGCCGGGGTGTCAGTCATATCCACTCCGTCGATGAAAATTTTTCCCGAAGTCGGTGACTCGAAACCCGCCAACATTCTCAACAAAGTTGTTTTTCCGCATCCGGAATGACCAAGTAAAGAAAAAAGCTCGCCCTTATATATGGAAAGTGATACATCATTGACCGCAACCTTTTCTCCGAAAGTTTTCGTAAGATTTTTGATACTAACATACGGCTTAATCTTCGGATCTTGCCAAGGTTCTGGATTATTCAATCTGCTTTTCTGGTTTGGTTGCACCGTCGTCATCTTCCTTTCATCAACTCAGATATTTTTCATGACGCCCCTCATTATATAAAAAAGAGCACACAAACGCTAAAAAAAATTCAGGAATTAATCTTTTTTAAAATTTTTGATGATAATTTGATAGTAGATAGTGGGAGTTTTTATGAAAAAGTTGTTGGGAATATTCCTAATTGTGACGGCTTGTTGCAGCAATGAGGAACTAACTACATTGAGAGATGCACGGAATCACGCGGAAAAAATAAGAAGTCATTTTATGGGGCATGTGTCTGAAGATGTCTCGACCCTGATTTCGGAAACTCGGGGCATATCATATCGATTAAAGTCATTAAAATTGAATGGACTCGCGAACAAGTTTGATTCATATGCTGATGTCCTTATATATGGGAATGACACAATACAAGAATCTGTAAAAGATATGCAAGATTTGGTACGCGGAGGAGTTTGCTCTTGCGATTATAAACCGTGTATAGAAAGTCCTTTCAATAAATAGTCTGTGAATTTCATATCGTATTTTTTAGAATTACCCTGGCCATAGTAGCTACATATACCTTGGAAGCCCCTGCTTTTTTCAATAACTCAGCACAGGCATTGGCGGTTGCACCAGTCGTGATAACATCATCCACTAACAAAACGACTTTATCTTTAACTGAAATTTTTTCATTTACAGAGAAGCTTTTTCTTAAATTTATTCTCCGTCTTTCTTTGTTGAGAGATTTTTGCATGGCCGTTTCTTTCGACTTTTTCAGAATTTCAGGAACATAATTCAAGCCCGACAATTTCTGCAATTCGATACACAGCAACTCTGTTTGATTATATTTCCTTTTAAATCTGCGTTTCAGACTTATCGGAACGGGCACAAGAAAATCAACTTCGCCCCAAAAATCCTGAACTATTCTATTGAGCCATTGAGCGAAAATCGGTGCATACAAAGTAGCCTCACCATCTTTGAATTTGAGAATCAAATGCCGAGCCAGTCCCTCATACACCATGGCAGATACCGCTCTGTCAAAAAAGTTCTCATCCCTAATGCAATATCTGCAACTTTCATCCTCCATAGGCTGGCCGCAAATTTTGCACTTGGGTTCGGATATCCATTTGATTTCCTTCCAACAATTATCACAAACCCCTACTCTTTCGACATATTCCTTACAACATATACATCTCGGAGGTAACAACGCATCTTTTATTTTTTTCAAAAAATCAGACATTATCACAAAATTTCAAATCAAAAGATTTTACAACAAAACAGGTTAAAACATTCTGAAAATTTATCTCATAATTCATGATTTAAATACTTTTCTCATTTTTATAAATTGGATTTTATTCTGTATTATGAGATAATACATGCGTTTGGTTATATGTATTTGGAGAGTATTTATGGAATGTTGTACTTTTGAATGTATCGTTGTGATATCGGGCGTACTCGCTCTGATATACGGAGCGGTCAATACCATGAATATGCTCAAACTCAGCGCTGGAAATGCAAAAATGCAAGAGATTGCAGGAGCAATACAGAGTGGAGCTTCAGCATATTTAAATAGGCAGTACACAACTATATCGATAGTTGGTGTAATTATCGCCGCACTTGTCGCTTCCTTCATGGGAATTTATCCTGCTGTGGGTTTTGTGCTGGGCGCAGTTTTGTCGGGAATCGCCGGTTATATCGGCATGAACATTTCCGTCAGAGCAAATGTTCGTACTACTGAGGCCGCCAAAAAAGGAATTAATTATGCATTGTCAGTCGCTTATAAATCGGGATCTGTTACCGGATTTTTAGTTGTAGGATTAGGATTATTGGGAGTTTCCTTCTACTTCTTCTATTTGAAAGCGTTTTTGTCCGATGAAAGACTTATTTCTGAGTCGCTGATCGCAATGGGATTCGGAGCTTCTTTGATTTCGATTTTCGCACGTCTCGGCGGAGGAATCTTTACAAAAGGAGCTGACGTCGGAGCCGATTTGGTCGGAAAAGTTGAAGCGGGAATTCCTGAAGATGACCCGAGAAATCCTGCCGTTATCGCGGACAACGTGGGAGACAATGTCGGGGACTGCGCCGGTATGGCAGCCGACTTATTTGAAACCTACGTCGTGACCATCGCGGCAACAATGGTCTTAGCAGGAATTTTCTTTACAGATTCTATGAAGAATTTATTCATGCTGTATCCTTTAGCGATTTCCGGAGTTTGCATTCTGGGATCCATCCTGGGAACCTTTTTCGTAAAATTAGGTAAGAGCGGTAAAGTCATGCACGCTTTGTATAAGGGATTGTTTGCCACCATTGTTTTTTCTATCGTTTTCATTTACATGGTTACGAAGAAAATGCTTGGGGATCTGAGTTCCGTTTACAATATTGGAAGTTTAGCTTTCACTGGATCTGACATTTTTGTTTGTGCCTTGGTTGGATTGGTTATTACTTTGCTCTTGGTGTTTATCACAGAGTATTATACATCTTACTCCTACAGGCCTGTTAAGAGTATTGCGCAAGCTTCTACGACCGGACACGGAACAAATATTATTCAGGGTTTGGCCATCTCGATGGAAGCAACGGCTGTTCCTGCCTTGATAATTTGTGCCGGAATTTTGGTTTCATATATGAGTGCAGGCCTTTACGGAATTGCAATTTCTGCAACTTCCATGCTTGCTTTGGCAGGAATTATCGTTACTTTAGACGCTTATGGTCCAGTGACGGATAATGCCGGTGGCATCGCCGAAATGTCGGGGCTTCCGGAAGGCATTCGTAACGTTACAGACAAGCTGGACGCTGTCGGAAACACGACAAAAGCCGTCACCAAGGGATATGCGATCGGATCCGCAGGTTTGGCGTCTTTGGTTTTGTTCTCTGCTTACACTCAGGACGTAGAATTCTACTTCAAAAATTTGAACGTACACTTCGATCTGGGTAACCCTTATGTAGTTATCGGATTGATCTGTGGTGGTCTGTTGCCTTATCTCTTCGGAGCATGCGGAATGATGGCTGTCGGAAGAGCCGGTGGAGCGATCGTTCTGGAGGTACGCCGCCAGTTCAAGACCATCAAGGGAATTATGACAGGAAAAGCGAAACCGGATTACAAAACGGCGGTCGACATTCTAACTCAAGAAGCGATCAAAGAAATGATTCTTCCATCTTTGTTGCCGGTATTAGCTCCTGTGGTTCTATACTTCGCAATCGGAATCGTCGCCGGACACGAAGCCGGGTTAATCAGTGTCGGAGCTATGCTTTTAGGAACTATTTTGACGGGTCTGTTCTTGGCTATTTCCATGACTTCCGGAGGTGGAGCTTGGGATAACGCGAAAAAGTACATCGAAGACGGAAATTTCGGTGGAAAAGGATCGGATGCTCACAAAGCAGCTGTTACCGGAGACACTGTCGGAGATCCTTACAAGGACACCGCTGGCCCAGCGATTAATCCTATGATCAAAATTACGAATATTGTCGCAATTTTGCTTTTGGCTTCGCTTGCAAAATTGATGGCCTAGTTGCTGTTTTAAATTTTGGTTATAAAAACCGCCTTCGGGCGGTTTTTTCTATTTTTGTTATCTAATTAAGGAAAAATCAAATCTTGGCACACAAAGAAAATTGTTGTAACTTCTAGTATAATGCAATGTATTTGATCGGAAATTTTTTGAGAAGATTGTTATTTTTTTTCATTTTTTTAATGTTCACCGCGAATGCCGATTTTAAAGCGGATGAATTTTCTCTGAAAAACGGAATGAAAGTGATAATGATAGAAAAAAAATCTGTCCCTATTGTTTCTCTTTCAGTCTGGTACAAATGCGGTTCCAAGTGTGATATGCTTTCGAAATCCGGAGCAGCACATTTTCTAGAACATCTGGCTTGCGAAAATCACAAACGTGAATTCAGAAATTACCTGGAGGAAATCGGCGCGGAACATAATGCCTTTACGTTTTTTAACACGATTTGTTTCTATGAAATTTTTCCCGAGGATTGTCTCGAAAAAGTTTTGTCATTCGAATCTGAACGAATGAAAAGTTTGGAAATTGAAGATAAAGTTTTTCAAAACGAAAAAAAATCTATTTTAGAAGAAAGAGGCATGCGAGTAGACGCAGATGTCCAAGGAAGGTACGGGGAAGTATTTTTATCCAATATTTTTAATCGACAGATAGGCGGTATCGAAGTAATCGGATGGAAACACGAGATAGAGTCCATAGAGGTAGAAGACTTGCAAGCATTTTACAAAAAATGGATAACTCCCAACAACGCCATTCTGATTTTGGTAGGAGATTTTGAAAAGGAATCCGCCCGAAAACTCATTGAAAAATACTTTGGTATCGTTTCTCCGGGAGATTCGCAAAGAATATTTTCCTTAAACAACCAAGAATTCAACAAAAAATTAATTGAGTGCCGATCTACCGAAAACGGCCCTTCTTCGGCAATAACGTATGTGTTGAAAGTTCCGTTTTTATCGAAAAATAATTTGAGAAAATCCCTTTCGTTAAGCTTGGCTTTAGAAATATTAGGACAACCTACCTCTTTCACAGAAACCATTCTAAAACAAATGAGCAATATCATTTCAAATGTCAATTTTTCGTATGTGGACTCTACTCATCAGTTCGATATTCTGGATATAACTTTCCATGCAAACTCAATTGATAATTTGGATAAAGTTGAAATCGCGTGGCCTTATTTAAAAAAGAAAATATTAGCTAATTGTATAAGCGAGAGCGATCTGAAAAAGATAAAAAAGAGAAAACTCATTTCTCTTGCATATAAAAAACAGGATGTACAACAGATTGCGGAATACTTCGGCTGGAATTTGATGTCGGAATTATCCGTGAAAGAAATTTTATCTCTAGACGATACGATACAATCGATAACTGTAAAAGAATGCAATGATGTACTGAAAGAAGTATTCTCGACATCTCCGATATACGTTATGAAAACTTTACCGAAAGGATATGATCGTGATTAGAAAAATTTTATTCGCAATCTTGTTTTTAATATCGGAAATTTCCGAGGCAGAAGTGAAAGAGTTGACCTGCTCGTACGGTATAAAATTTTGGTATTCCCGTGACAACAGCGATCCATTGATTAATATTGTCGTCACCTTTAAAAACTGCGGTTCAGCGCATATGGATAAAACAAAGACTTCTGTCCCGAATTTATTTGTAGTCACCATTTTTTGCGGCTGCGGAAGTTATTCCAAGGAAGAATTTCAGGAAAAAACAGAAGATATTTCGGCAATATTCTATGGGCACAGCAATTTTGATAATGTCTTGTTCTTTTTTGAATATCCCAAAATCGTTTCCGCCGAGGCTACAAATTTGATACAAACCTTTTTTAGTTCTCCTAAGTTTCCAAAAGCGGAAATCGAAAAAATGAAAAATGCCATCTCTTATAGGTTAGAAAATTATCAGGTTGCTCCCATATCCTGGTGCGAAAATGTCCTGTTTCCGAAACTTCTGTTTAAAAATCACCCATATGGGGATAGCGTCGCTACCTCTGAAAATGTTCTGAAATTAAATGATGCCGATCTGAAATCATTTCACAAAAAATACATTGTGCGAAGTAATGTTGAACTATGTATTTTCGGAGATATATCAGAAAAAGAAGCCGTGAAATTAGCAGATCAAATTTTATCTTCAATTCCAAAGGGAGAAAAGGCGCAAGACAACATTCCAGACACAAAACCGACATTGGAAAATTTTAGCGAAAAGTATTACATCGAAGGTCCGCAGAGTTATATAGTTTTTGCTTTACCCAATATACTAAAAAATCCCGAACAAAAGTTTGCTGCGTCTGTCTTATATCTAATATTCGGAGATGGCGGCTTTAGAAGTTATATCATAAAAAAGCTTCGATCAGAACTGGGGCTTATTTACTACGGAGGTGTAAGTAAAATCGAAAAGAAACATTCTTGTTTTGAAATAGGTCTGTTGCAAACCTCGAATAACAATACGGCCGCAGCTGTCGATAGCATCAAATCTTTGCTAAAGAATCTGAAAGAAAAAGGGATTTCTCAAAAAGAACTCGATTTTGCGAAAAACAATATAAAAGGGAAATTTCTTGTAAATTTAAGGACATCCAGGGATTTGTGCAATTTCTATATAATGAAAAAGTTACAAGGACACTCCACAAATGCCTTAGATGAGGTTTTACGCGGAATAGATGCCGTAACTTTGGATCAGGTAAATTCGCTGGCCAATCAAATTCTTGATGAAGAAAACATTCCTATCGTCATTGTAGGAGGAAACGAATGAAAAGAACAATAATTCTGTTATTTTTGTGTTTTCAGACTCTTTTTGCGTCGATTCAGGAATATAAATTAGAAGATGCGCGAGTAATTGTTTGCGATGATTTCTTTCTTCCGATCGCCAAAGTGGGAGTGTTTTACTCCGTCGGACTGAATCAATTAAAAAATATTTCCGAAGCTGAGGTAATAGGAAAAACCTTTTTAAGTGAAACATCGAAAAAATCTGCTGGAAACCTAGGAACAGATATTGATTTCGGCATACATGATAATTTTTCAGAGATTAGCGCAATCGTAGCAAATGAACAAATTCCGAATATCATAAAAATAATACTTAACAACAAAACTGACGTAACTGATCTCCCATTGATAAAAGACAAGATAAAATTGGAATATAAACTATCCGATTATTTTGAGACTGATTTTGTTGATAACGAGATTTATTCCAAGGTGGATTCCAAATACATTTTTAACGAATCAATCTTGGATAATATTACGGAGAATGATTTAAAAAACTCCTTAAATAAATATAGAAAAGCTCGCCTTAATATTATTATCTGCGGAAGATTTGATACAAAACAACTTGCAGAAAAGCTACATTTGAAACAATTATCTTCTGGCGATGCGGCGAGTGTAAATGCCGACCAAAATACAATTATGTTTCAAAATCCTTCGAAACAACTCATTGAAGCAAGAAGCAAATTCCTCGGTCGCTCTTTGTATTATATATACAAAATGGATTCCTCCAAACTCCGCGAGAAGCAAAGCGCTATTTCCACTATACTGAGTCATGAAATGTTTGATTATTTCAAAAAATATTCGCAATTGGCTGATAATTTCTTCATAACAAATTTTGCGAAACCTGATTTCATTCTGTTTGGATTTACACCGAAAAGAGATATATCAAAAAAATCTTTTGAAATCAGCCTGAAAAGTTTCTTTTCTTATCTTAAAAAAATGAATTTTTCTCATGAAAAATTGGAATCCATATCAAAACTTCAGAAATTTTCAGAAATCAACATGGACGAGGATATTTCCGCAAAATATCGTATTATCAAAGATCGATATATCACGCATTTTCAATCAAAAAACGACACTTCCAAAGAAATACTAACGGTGTCACCTGATGATATCCGAAATTTCATAGAACAAGTTATAGAAAATAATTTAATTACGAAAATATCCACCCAATACAAGACAGAAAATTGATATGAAAAAGATTTTAAGCATAGCCATTACCATTCTCCTAATTCTTCTGGCTTTTCTGATTTACAACAAAAAAATTCGGAACCAATTGCATCTAATTCGTTTTGAGACTCCCTATGAAACTGTTGTTTTTAACGAACCGAACAGTAAACAGATCTATATAACTTTGAAATTCAAAAACGCAGGGGTGTTGCATAATTCGGAGGACAAACATGGAATATCGCCATTATTATCTAAACTATTGTTCCGAAAAATCGGAGATTTGTCCGCGGAAGAAACCGTAGAAAAAATTCGGCAAATAGGTATTACAAATTTATCGTTAAACGGAATAACTGACAATTTTTTAATCTCATTCAGCGTGATAGAAGATCAATTCGAGCCCGCCGTAAAATTTTTACTTTCGGGATTAAACGCAAAATTTTCGGAGAACGACTTATCTTTCGCAAAAGAATTTTTTCCGATTCAAGTGAGCAGAGAAAATTCCCGCCCCAACGAAATTCTAATTGATAAGCTGTATCAAAAGTTGTATCCCAACCACATATACGGAAAAAATTCCACCGGTTCCTCCGTTGCGATCAGCTCAATTACATTAAACGATATCGATAGTTTTCTGAAAAATAATTTTGCGCAAAATAATTTAAAAATTTATTATGCAGGAAGTTACTCCAAGAGAAAATTAAAAATTTTAACCGATGAACTTTCGAAATATTTGTCGAAAGAATCAAATCAACACAAAATCGCTGATTTAAAAAATATTGAGGGCGATAACTCGGATGAAAAAATCTCAAACGACAATGTACGAGACATTTGCGGCATAACAGCGGGAATACGTTTTGATAAACTCTCTAAACAAGAAAAAGCCGCTCTTTTGATTATCACATATGCGCTATTTAATGAGAACTATGGAGAATTTTTGAACGATAAATTCCCAATGAATTTTTCTTACACGATAAATAATCGCCAACTTTCCACTGTGCTGATTTTATCGTCGTTTGTTCATCAAAAGGATGCAGACAAATATATGAAAAAGCTAAATGACTTTCTCTCTAAATTAGATTTATCGCAATTAAAAAATTTGGAGTTATCTAAAAACTATTTAACCCAAAAACAAAAAATAAAATCGCTGCGATCCATACATAATTCCCTGACTTTCTCGGCTATGCCGTTTTCGGATTGCTCAAACGAAACTTATCAACAAGTTTTGGATAAGATTAAGCAACCAAAAAATCGCTGCATTGTATCTATCTCGTCGAAGTAGTATTTTGATGTCCGAGATTAAATCATCTTGAAAAAAGAGAGAAGCCTCGACCAAGTCGAGACTTTTTGCGTATAGGAGTCTATTCGTAAGAAAACTTTGCTGAAACCCTTTGTTTCACCTTTTTCATCAAGGAACTTTCTCCGCTAGATCTCCAACTGTATTGAGCTGTTTCATCCATAATTGACGGGTTAGATGGACAACTTATCGAAATAAGTCTTTTTACTTTTTTGTTAAAAGGAGAAAGCAAAATGTTCGCATCTCTTTCCGCATTCTTCGCCGCTTCCTTCATTAATTCAGCTTTTATGCTCTCTAAATCCAAGAGCTTGTAAACACAATTGTACGAAATAATCAGACCTTTGGATGCCAATTGTATAATTTGTTTTTTCATATTATCTATGCTTTCAAAATTCTTGGTCCGAATGAAAACAGTATCTTCAGCGGCAAAAGCTTGCTCTTTGTGAGAAATCTTTATTGATCCTCGCTTCTCCCTTTCTCCCCTGTTTTCACTCTTTATCGTCACTGAAATTATATCTTTTTCATCTAATCCGCAAGTTTTCAAAAAATCCAAAACCTGCTGTTTGTCAGCAATTCGTTTTTCGTTCAATTTTGAAAAATCTTCATCTTTATTTTTAATCGTTATTTTAACTTCAACTATGTCAGATTTTACCATTTTTTCAGCCGAACCCGCTGTTAGAATACTAATATGCTGACCAGAATTCTTTATTGCTTTGCTTATAATTTTAAATCCCCATAGAAATACTACAGAGACAAATAACCCGACAATAAAGGTAACTTTTGCTGTTTTATCCATTTTAACTCCTAACTTCCATAAAATTTTAAAAGAAGAAGATTAAAAAAAAGTTAATTCATCATTTTTTTCAGATCAAATAAAAAATTCAGGGCATCCAAAGGAGTTAATTCGTTCAAATCCAGATTTTTCAATTTTTCTTCTACCGGAGAAGCTTGCGCATAACTCAGCTCAATCTGATCAGAGGGTTCAACCGGAAAGTTTCGCGCACCACTTTTGGATTCCAACTTGACAAGAAGATCCTTCGCCCGTCTTATCACATTTTTCGGAACTCCTGCTAAACTCGCGACATGAATACCGTAGGATTTGTCAGCTATTCCGTCGATAATGCGGTGATAAAAAATTACCTTTCCCTCCCACTCCTGAACTTTCAAAGTTTTACATTTTATATTCTTAAATTTTTCGCTCAGTGCGGTCAGTTCTCGATAATGAGTCGCGAACAGCACACGACATTTATTATTTTTATAAAGACTTTCTATCACTGCCCATGCAATCGACAAACCATCGTAGGTAGATGTCCCCCGCCCTACCTCATCTAAAATAACAAAGGAACGTTCGGTCGCTTGATTTAAAATCGTCGCCGTCTCGATCATCTCTACCATGAAAGTCGACCGCCCGCGAGCCAGGTCGTCGGAAGCCCCTATGCGCGAAAACAACCTGTCGACAATTCCGATCTTCGCATTCTTCGCCGGAATAAAACTTCCGATTTGAGCCATAACAATGAGCAGCGCATTTTGTCTCAAATAAGTACTTTTTCCCGCCATATTCGGCCCCGTCAGCAAACAGACTCTAGAATCAGGAGTCAGATCGCAATCATTGCCGGTAAAATCATCCTGCAGAAGTTCCAGCACCGGATGGCGACCATTTTCTATATCCAACACCGCATCAGTCACAATTTCAGGACACACATAATTGCGTTCCGTGGCGATCAACGCGAGATTTGTATAAATATCCAACAAAGCCAAAAGCCTTATGATCTCAGAAATTGATTCATAATTTTGTAAAACAATCTCAACCAATTCATTGTATATCGATCGCTCCATTTGAGCGAAATCTTCGGAAGCTTTCATCACTTTATCTTGCAGCTCCAGCATTTCTTCGGTAGTGTATCGAATATTGCTTACCAAAGTCTGCCGATGCATAAATTCCGGCAACACTTTATTTTTTTGAGAGAGAGGAATTTCGATATACCAACCAATTATCGCGTTATTCCGTATTTTTAAGGTATTTATTCCTGTCTGATATATATATCTGTCCTGCAGCCGCATTATGAGATCTTCGCTGTGATTTTTTATGTACCGCAGTTCATCCAGCTCCTGGGAATATCCTTCGGCGATCAATTCTCCGTTTTGTTGAAACTTTTCCACAAGCGCATTCTTCAAACGATCTCTCAACTCGGAAAAATCACGCAGAGATTCAAAATCACAACTTCCTTCATGCGGGATATTTTTTCCGAACACCATTTCCCTTACTTGCTCGCTTACGACCAACGCGTCTCGAACATTTTCCATATCTTTGGGCGAAAATTTATTGAATCTTATTCTGTTTATGGATCTCTCAAAATCAGGACATTGAGCTAAAATTTCCCGAAGATTATTCAACAACTCCTTATTTTCGATAAAGAATTTTACGCATTCCTGCCTCCTTTTCAGCATATCGATATCGACTATCGGCATGGCAACGCGAGAAGCCAACATCCTGGCACCAAATGCTGTTTTTGTCTTATCCAACGCCTGAATCAGTGTGTATTTCGACTCCGAGCCGTTAGTATTCATGATCTCCAAACTCTTGCTCGTATCCGAATCTATGACAAGGTAGTTATTCATCAAAATTTTCTTCGGAATCGGAAGAACTTTCAGATTGTCCTTCTGAGTTATAATCAGATATTCCAGAACCGATCCGCAGCAGGAAAATTCAGCATCGCATCCCAACTCGAAGCTGTCTAAAGTCGAAACATTAAAATATTTTTCCAGCCGAGCCTTTTCGATTTTGGAATTAAATTTAGATGACGGCAATTTCGTGATACTCGCGTCCGTAAATTTATTGACATATTTTGCGAAATCTTCGAACTCAGAGGATATCAAAATCTCTTTCGGAGAATAATTTTCCAATACGGAACTAATTTCCGAATAATCTATGGTATTCACCAAAAATTCACCCGTGGAAATATCAATCAACGCAAAGCTTACTTGGTCGATTTTATCTTTTTTCTTTTTGCAAACCGGAACCAACGACATCAAATAGTTATTTTTGTTATATGTAAGCAGATTATCTTCCACTAAAGTTCCCGCGGAAATAATTCTCGTAATCGCTCTTTTTACAACAGCTTTATACCCTCTTTTTTTCGCATCTTTCGGATTTTCCAACTGCTCGCAAACGGCCACTTTATGTCCGGCTTTTATCAATCTGCTAACATAGTTATCTATGGTAGCGACAGGAATTCCACACATGGGAATGTCTTCCCCTTTAACCTTCCCCCTGTGGGTTAATACTATGTTTAGTACGGATGAAGCAATTTTTGCATCCTCAAAAAATAATTCATAAAAATCTCCCAATCGAAACAGGAGCAAGCAATCTTGGCATTCGGATTTCGCCGCAATATACTGAGACATCATAGGCGTCGAATCTTTCAAAGCCTTATAATAAAGGAGGTTATCTTCCATAATACTACCTAAACGCGATGCATTAAGTATAGAAAAAATGCCAAAGGTTTTAAAGTTTATTTTGCAAATGAATATTCTGCCCTCTCCTCGCACCACTACAATTTTCGGAAACATTATTTACCTTTCATTAACCAATGTATGAAAATATTGAACTTACGGAGGTTTTGTGCAACAGAAATAAAAAAAACAACAAATCGAACTTTTTTAGACAGTGTCGTCACAAAAGTTATGATATACTGAGAAAAGTTGTGATAGGAAAAAAATGGAAGACGAAAGCGTACACAGACACGACATATCAGATAA
>CACWKL010000005.1 GCA_902761495.1 uncultured Pseudomonadota bacterium | reverse complement strand
GATTATAGACCTCATGCCTCCTTGCAGGGGCTAACTCCTTCGTTGTATATTCAAAATTATTCGGAGGCTATTTCGTCTCATCTCATGTGAACTTATACACGAGTCATTTTTTAATGGAAAAATGTTAACCTTTTCTTTATAATCAGGAGTTAAATTGTTTCAAAATATGTGTGAGGCTGTATGTTATCTCAGTTTTTAAAAGCGGTTTTCGGATCGCACAACGACAGAGTGGTGAAGAAGTATTTTAGGGTTGCGGAGCAAGTTACCACGCTGGAGGATTCTGTCGTAAATCTCTCTGATGACGAGTTGAGAGCGAAAACTAAGGAGTTCAAGCGGCGCCTCAAAGAAGATGAAACTTTAGATGACATTTTGCCCGAGGCTTTTGCTGTCGTTCGAGAGGGAGCGAAGCGTACTTTGGGATTGCGTCCGTTCGATGTTCAGCTGGTGGGAGCTCAGGCTTTGCACAACGGAATGATTTCCGAGATGAAAACAGGTGAAGGAAAGACTCTTGTTGCCGCTATCGCCGCCTATTTGAACGCTCTTGAGGGAAAGGGTGTGCATGTTGTTACCGTCAACGACTATCTTGCCAAAAGAGATGCCGAATGGATGGGAAAAATTTACAGATTTTTGGGACTTACAGTCGGAACGATTGTTCACGGATTAACTGATGAACAGAGGCGCGAGCAGTACGCCTGCGATATCACCTATGCGACGAACAACGAGTTGGGATTCGACTATCTGCGCGACAATATGAAATTTTACGCTTCCGAGTTGGTGATGCGCCCGTTCAATTATGCGATCGTTGACGAGGTCGACAGCATTTTGATCGATGAGGCGCGAACTCCGTTGATTATTTCCGGGGCAGCTGAAGATTCAGCGGATTTGTATGTCAGAGTCGACGCGATTATGCCGCAATTGGTCAAGGAGGATTACGAGGTCGATGAAAAACAGCGCAATGTCACTTTGACAGAAGCAGGAAACGAGCATGTAGAGAAGCTGCTGATAAATGCGGGGCTAATAGTCAACGAGAATCTGTACGACGTCCAAAATATCGCGATTGTTCACCACGTAAACAACGCAATCAAGGCGCATTTCCTGTTCAAGCGGGATGTCGACTACATCGTAAAAAACAACAAGGTCATCATCATCGACGAATTCACCGGGCGTATGATGGAGGGGCGTCGCTACTCGGACGGTCTGCATCAGGCGATCGAGGCCAAGGAGCACGTCAAGGTCGAGATGGAAAACCAAACTTTGGCGTCGATTACTTTCCAAAATTTCTTCAGAATGTACAAGAAGCTGTCGGGAATGACTGGTACGGCAGCGACAGAGGCACAGGAGCTTTCGGAAATTTACAAGGTTGAGACCCTCGTAATTCCGACGAATGTTCCTGTCGCGAGAAAAGATTACAACGACGAGGTATACAGAACGGCCCGCGAGAAATATGACGCAATCATCAAGTTGATCAAGGAATGCCACGCGCGCAAGCAACCTGTGTTGGTCGGAACGGTCAGCATCGAAAAGTCCGAGTTGCTCTCGAAGTTGTTGACGAAAGCCGGCATCGAACATAATGTTTTGAATGCAAGGTATCACGATCTCGAAGCTCAAATTATCGCGGAGGCGGGACGGTCCGGCGCGGTAACCATCGCAACAAACATGGCGGGACGCGGAACCGACATTAAACTTGGAGGAAATCTCGAAGCGCGCTTGGAGAAGGAGCTCGCGGGAGTCGAAGATTCGGCGGAAATCGAGCACATCAAGGAGAGAATAGAAAGAGAGGTCAAGGAAGACGAGGAAATCGTTAAGCAGGCGGGAGGTCTTTACGTCGTCGGAACGGAGAGACACGAAAGCCGTCGTATCGACAATCAGCTGCGTGGACGTTCAGGGCGTCAGGGAGACCCGGGAGCGTCGAAATTTTTCCTGTCTCTCGAGGACGATCTGATGAGAATTTTCGGAGCTGAAAAGCTGGACGCGACTCTGCAAAAGCTCGGAATTGAGGAAGGTGAAGCGATCGTTCATCCGTGGATCAACAAGGCTTTGGAGAAAGCGCAAATGCGGGTTGAAGCGCGGAACTACGATATCCGTAAGCATTTGCTGAAGTTTGACGACGTCATGAATGACCAACGAAAAGTTATTTACGCCCAGCGTCACGAATTGATGGCGGACGACAAGGATTTCGACGAAGATATCGACGATATGCGCGAGGAGGCCGTCACCGATGTGATTTACAGCAATGTGGCTGAAAATACTCCGTCTGAATTTTGGGATTATCAGCTCATAAATGATCAATTATCGGCGATTTTCGGTTCAGATGTTGTGCTGTATAAGAAAGAAAATCTGTCCCGCGATGAAGCGGTGGATCTCTTGCTCGAAAGGGTGAGAAATCAGGCCAAGAAGAAAGAGGAGACCTACACCGCGGAGGTCATGAGATACATGGAGCGCACGATTTTGCTGCGTCTGATCGATCAGTATTGGAAAGAGCATTTGCTGAATCTCGATCGCTTGCGCCAGGGAATCAATTTGCGGGCATACGGGCAAAGAGATCCTCTGAACGAGTACAAGCAGGAGGCTTTTGCTCTGTTCGAGGGTATGTCGAAAACAATTAGGAGAGAAACTGTTCGCGCTCTGGCGATGTTTGAATTTGCAAGCGCATCGCAACAAGATGACGAAGTTTCATACGAAACATACAGCACGGACGAGTTGGAAGACATGTCCGATGAAGAATCAAATCTTGTCAATAAAACAGATGAAGACACGGATGGCGAGGCCAAAGGCAACACTAATCCAAAAACGTCAGACAAGCAACTCAACGGAGAAGTTTTTGCGGTTCCCCGTAACGCTCTTTGTCCGTGCGGCAGTGGTAAGAAATATAAGTATTGCCACGGAAAAATTGAGAAATAGCCGCATTTTGCGTCGGTATATGGTTTTTCTCGTTAAAGTGATGAGCGACCTTTGTAAGGTTTTTTTGTCGCGTACTAACAGCAAGGAAAGATAGCGGGGAATGATAAAATTTACAAATATCGCCGTGAGTTTAGGATTATTGATGTTGCTGGGAGGCTGCAAAATGAGCAATTTGTCGCAACTACAGCAACCTCAGCTGCTGCGTGATTTGGCTTACAAGGATAATGCAAAAGACCAATCTGTAGAAATGCAAACTATTTGGAATTTACCTATAAATACGGAAATTTCAGAAATAAGGGAAAAATTAGAGCCGTGCCTCAGATTTGTAGAAGAAGATGTTTCCAATTTGGATAGGCTGGGTGACGTGGCGGGCCGTTGTCATTTGTTTAGCAACAAATTGATATCCATTGCAGAAAAAGCCATGGCAGATCAGAGACGAGAGGATGTGAACGCTCTGATTTTGAGTATGTCGGCCAGAATTCTTGAGGCAACAAGGAAGGTCAGAGATGCCTCGACTAAAACTTCCTGGACTGCGGACGTTCCTTGGTTAACTGTTTTGTACAATGACAATTGTTTACATATTTTGAATATCATGAATTTGGTAGCCTACGACGATAATTATGATTCTCACGAGACGGTGGAGTATGAACTTACGAACATCGTGACTCTCCTCAACGAAGCTACAGATCCTGATATTTACATAAATACCGTGAGAGAAATCGAGTACGATAATAAACATCTTGTTATAAAATTCCACGAAAAATTGCAGAAAGTCGGTAGTTATGACATCAAACACAGCAGGTCTGTACAGAAATTTTTGAACGAGATCGATCGGCAAATAATAGAGCTAAAAAAAAAGAGGAGAAAATTTTAATTTTTTCCCGGGAACTCCGTCGTATCAGAAACTCGGGCATATAGATTTTCTGTGCCACAGGATGCGACCCAGTTTTTTAAATTCAACTTTTGTGACGGGAGTTTTTTTGCCAAAAGATATTTCCGCAATGCTATCAGTTACGCTGTTCAGTCGGCAAAGGCAGGTGTCATCATTCATTTTTTGAAGAATTACGACTTTTCCGATAAGTTTTTGTGGATTTTCTCCCACTCCGGCCACGCAGTCTCCCGCGTCGAACATTGAGTTTCCGAATTTTTCCGTCAATATATGAAAAACGGGGTTATCGTGCAAATTTAAAAAAAAACTCAATTCTTTTTTTATGTCCGAATCCCAAAAAGGAGGAAAATTGAAAGATTTTTTTCTCTGCGAATTTGTTAGAGAGCCTTCTACATTTTTACCGTAGGAGAGCATAGATTTTTCGGTGTCAGACATCAGGTGAGGAGGCATACCTTCTCCGTGCAGTAACCATTCCGCAGAGCAAAAAATTCCCAATTTTCGAAAAGATTCGCAAATTCTGAGAGAACTCTTTTCATTTAGCTCAACTCGTCCGCTTTCCCAGGTGTCCATCGTGGAAGTAGCTATTCCTGTCTTGTCATGCAAATCCTGACGAGACATTCCCGTAAGAGCGCGCGCCATGCGCAGCCGCCGCCCCTTTGCTTGAGCTACCGTATACTCTATAACTTTTTCCACCTACAAACACTACACAAACTGTTGTCATCTTATAAAACATATTGTGAAAAATTTCAATGTTGTTCCCTATTTTAAGGCAATGAAAATGTTTTTGATGACCAAGTTTGCGAGTTTTGGGATGGATTTTTCGGTTTTTTGTGAAATCTTTGAATTTTTCTAAAATTTTACGTATAATTTTGTTAATATTTTTAAAAATGGCTGAGAAGTATGATACGTCTGATTTTTTGTTTTTTGGTTATGGGATGTTCGATTGTTGATACTCCGATGACTCCTCAGCAGAAAAATTTAATTCCATCTAGCTTGGATACTCTCACGGATTCAATTTACGAAGATGACTCGCTTGAAGAAATGGATGTGGATTTTCAAAAGGAAGACGAGAATTACATACCATCGAATTTTTACCGCAAAGTGTCGATTTCCATCTCGAAAAGTATGAGTTTGCGAGACGTTCTCACTCAGCTGGCGAAGAAGGCGGACGTTAATGTTTTTATTGCGCACGATGTCGAGGGAGGAATTTCTTTCGAGGCCAAAAATCGTCCGTTTCTTGACATTCTGAGAGATATTTGCGGTAGTTGCGTTTTGAAGTATACAATCAAAGATAATTCAGTAAAAATTGAGAATGATACTCCGTCGACGAAAATTTACAGCCTGCAATTTTTAAATATTGAGCGCGAAACGCAAAGTTCGGTTTCGACTTCTACCGATTTGTTTATGAATCAATCGATTTTGAAGAACAGCACCAATGCGACGACGGATTTCAAAGACAACGGATCGAGTAGCACTATGTCGGGCGTAATAAAAAATGATTTTTGGACCGAGCTGGAACAAAATTTGCAAAATATTGTCGGGGACGAAGGTACGGTGACGGTCCACAAACAGGGCGGCTTGGTGACGGTGCATGCTCCGCAGTTCAAGCATGAGGAAGTCCAAAAATACGTAAATCTTTTAAGAGAAGCGACGGAATCGCAAGTTTTGATCGAGGCGAAAATTTTGGAAGTTCATTTGAAAGATGCCTACAAAAACGGAATAAACTGGAATGTTTTTCGTGGGGACGGAACGACTTTCCAAAAGAGTTCGGATCAAACGGGAATGATTTCATTCGGAGTGAAAAAGAATAATCTGAATATAGTTGCCGGCATAATTGAAGAATTTGGAGCGGTCAAAACTTTATCCAGCCCTCGTATTACAGTTTTGAATAACCAGTCTGCCATACTCAAAGTTGCGCGCAATGAGATTGTTTATCTTCCGGAAATACAGCGGCAATATGGATCCACGACGACGGGGCGGGACACTGATTTTATGACGACAACTTTGCACACCATCCCAATTGGGCTGATAGTTACGGTGCAGCCTTCGATCGACGTGAAAAATAATACAGTTTTGCTGAATTTGCGGCCAACAATTTCGCGAATTCATGATTACAAAGAAGTGCCGTATCTGTTTCAATCTTTAAATCGAGTCTCCGGTAGTCCACCAATAACTCAGATGCAGAAAATTCCTATTGTAGATATGAGAGAAATGGATTCTGTTTTGAAATTGACTTCGGGGCAGGTTGCCGTGATGGGCGGTCTGATGAAAGAAGAATCCACCAACGGGCGCAGCGGATTGCCTTGGCTTGTGGAGTTTGATCCCGTTGTCGGAGAGAATAAAAAGTCGACGGCAGTAACCGAGCTGGTGATTTTCCTGAAGGCGACCATCCTGAGAAACAAAAAGCATCACGTTGCCGACAAAAGGCTATACGAAAAATTTGCGAACGATCCTCGTCCGATAAATTTTGAAAAAACTCGTGGCAAAGATGCACAAGAAAAGAAAGCCAACAAAGGGAGCAAAAAATGAGAAAAACTCGACCGATATTCAGAAAAACGAAACAAGGTTTTTCTCTTGTCGAAATTGCGATTGCGGTGCTGGTCATCAGTTTGATCGCAACATTCTCTTTGAAGGGAAAAGAATTGATTCGAACAGCAAAATTGCGTGCAGTGATAGAGCAAGTCGAGACCTTTAGGATCGCTGCGAATAGTTTTTCGGAAAAATACGGAGCGATTCCCGGAGATTTGAAGAACGCGAAAGAATTGATCGATGAATCTTTGGAAAACGGGAACGGCAACGGCGAAATTTTATCAAAGGATGACGTAAAACGGTTTTGGAGCCACCTGTCCAAATCGGGATTGGTCAGCGTCGAACTGGTAAACGGATATCCGATCAGCAAAATCGGAGGATATTTTTCTGTGTCATCGAAGATCGAGGGCAGACCCGGAATTTGGCTGATTCTGTCCAAAGGCACAGGCGACAATCGAAACTTTTCAGGAATTATGACAACCGAAAGTGCGTATTATATCGATCGAAGTATTGATAATGGTCTGCCGTTGGAGGGAGATGTCCAAATTATGAAAGGACAATATGCCACGGGAGAATGCATTGTCGAATCAAAATATAATTTTAAAAATAAGAATGAAGACTGCGTAGTTCTGTTCAGAATTTGGTGAAAATGCGAAAAAGAAAAAATATGAAAATCGAAGAAAAAGAACAAAAACCATCGATTTTTCTCAGATTTTTTCAAAAAAATTCGAAAAAAGGATCAATTTTGCTGGAAATCGCCGTAGGAATTTCGATTTTGGCGGTAATTTCCGGATTTTTTATTCGCAAAAGCATGACGGCAAATAAATATATACGCGAACAATTGACCAAATCTAATATCGAAACCGTGGCTATGTCTGTAGCCTCCTTTGTCGCGAATAACAAGCGTCTCCCTCGGCCTTCCGAAACAAATGACGGAGTCGAAAGCAGTTCGTTAGATGTAAAATTCGGATATGTTCCCTACAAAACGCTTGGCATTTCCGCAACCATCGCCAAGGATGGAAATCTTCAACCTTTGGTATACATGGTTGAGTCCGATCTTACCGCAAATTATTCCCAAATCTACGAAGATACTTTTGAGTCGAGAGTTTTTTGTTCTTATGTTTTTTCTCCGAAAATTTATGTTCAGGAAAATTCAAATCGGGAAAATTTCGATTCTTCGAATTCAAACAATGACGTAATCGCGTTCGCAATCGATACCAAAGATCACAAAAATTCCCTCGGAGAAACTATAATTCTTCATCCGACCGCTCACACCTTCTGGGTCACTCGGGACGTGTTGCTCATGAAATATTTGAAAAATTCTCCGTGTGCAATTGAAAATCCCCAACAAAATTCAAATAGGCGTTTACAAGAATTTGATGATGATTTTTAATGTAGAAAAAAAAACAGGTAAAATCATGTATAATAAAAATAATATATTTTTCAAAATCTTGCAGAAAGAAATTCCTTCCAAGGTCGTTTATGAAGACGAAGTTTGTTTGGCTTTTTACGACATAAATCCGACGGCGAAAATTCACGTGCTGGTCATCACGAAAGGTTGTTATACGAATTTCGCGGATTTTGTACAAAACGAATCGGCCGAGAATGTTCAGAAGTTTTTCAAATCAGTTGCTCACGTGGCGGAGAAGCTGGGCGTCGCGGAATCAGGATACAGAATTTTGTCGAACACCGGGAGTGATGCAGGGCAGGAAGTCGATCATTTCCACGTTCACATTCTGGGTGGCGAAAAGCTGTAAAATGTCTGGGCTGCAGAAGTTAGAGACGATTTGCGAGTTTTCAGGTGTAAGTTCGAGATGATGGAAGAAGAGTTTACTGTATCGAGATTGTCGGCGCTGATCAAAAGGTCGCTTGAGATGAATTTCGGTCACATAAAACTGATGGCGGAAGTGAGCGCGCTGAAAATTCATTCCTCGGGTCATGCCTATTTTTCTCTTAAAGATGAGGGGGCGGTCATTGATGCGGTTTGTTGGCGAAGCACTCTGCAGCGCCTCAAGCATCAGCTGGAAAACGGGCTGAAAATCACGTGTTTCGGAAAGGTCAGCTCTTATCAAATGCAGTCTAAGTATCAGTTTGTCGTCGAGAAATTCGAGCCGGCAGGAGTCGGAAATTTGCTGAAACTTCTGGAGGAAAGAAAGCAAAAGTTGGAGAAGGAGGGACTGTTCGACCCGAGTCTGAAAAAGAACATTCCGAAATTTCCGAAAATCATAGGGGTGATCACTTCTCCGACAGGGGCTGTCATTCGCGATATCATTCATCGTGTGAGACAGAGATTTCCGATCCGCATTTTGCTCTGGCCCGTTTTGGTTCAGGGAAATGAATCTGCGGCACAGGTGGAAAAAGCTCTCGACGGTATGAATTCTCTTTCGGGAAACGATCGCCCGGACGTACTGATAGTCGCGCGCGGCGGGGGCAGTTTCGAGGATCTTATGCCTTTTAACGAGGAAAATGTCGTGAGGGCGGTTTTCCGCAGCGAGATTCCCGTGATTTCCGCTGTGGGACACGAGACCGACACGACCTTGATTGACTACGCTGCCGATTTGCGAGCACCGACTCCGACCGCTGCGGCTGAGCTGGCTACTCCCGATAGGCTGCAATTGCTGCAGGACCTTGAAAAAAATTCGTTTCAGCTGAAATTTTTCGCTCACAGCATCCTGAAAAGAAGTCGCTTGCGTCTGAAAGCTGTCGGGCAGTTGAATGCCAATTGGTTTCTGTCGGAGAGGAGACAGTGCATCGACATTGCTTCGGAGCGTCTCGAAAAAAATCTTTGGAATTTCATTGATCAAAAAAAGATACGGCTGGCGAAGCTTCAGTTGCCGAGACCTGTTTTGAAACACAATCTAAACGAAATCGACGAGAGGCTTAATTTCGCTTTCATGAGCATTCTGAAAAATTCTCGACATCGTCTGAATCTTGCCGTGACTAATCTGGAATCTTGTTCATATTTGAGTATTTTGCGCAAAGGATTTGTTTGGGCGGAAACGCCGAGCCGCAAACCGATCAGCTCGGCCGAGGAAGCCAAAAATTATCCGAAATTTCTGTTGAATTTTTCCGACGGGCCGCTGACTGTCTACACCCAACCGCAGATTTTACTGTGCGACGCGGAGCGCGAATCGTGAGAGATATCTGGAATCCGTGGCACGGCTGCAAAAAAGTGAGCGAGGGCTGCCAAAATTGTTACATGTATTTTCTGGACTCTCAGCGCGGTCGCAATGGCGTGGAAATCTACAGAGTAAAAGGCAATTTTGACTACCCGCTGCACAAAGATCGCTTCGGCAATTATAAAATTCGCAGCGGAGAATTTTTGCGCGTGTGCATGACCTCGGATTTCTTTCTATCAGAGGCCGATTGCTGGCGCGCGGAGGCTTGGGAAATCATAAGAAAACGCAGCGACGTTATCTTTATCCTCGTGACCAAAAGACCGCAGCGAATTCCAAAAAGTCTGCCGAACGACTGGGGTGACGGCTGGGAAAATGTCTGGCTGAACGTCACCGCGGAAAATCAAAAGCGTGCCGACGAAAGAATTCCGATTTTGCTGGAGCTTCCGTTCAAACACAAGGGGGTTTTGGTTGCGCCTTTTATCGGGGAAATCTCTCTGGAAAAATATTTGCGGTCGCAGAAAATCGAAAATGTTTGGTGCGGCGGCGAAAATTACGATGGCGCGCGCCCTCTGTACCAGTCGTGGGTTGTAAAACTTTCGCAGGAATGTCGCAAAAACGACGTCACTTTTTCGTTTTTTGAGACGGGGAACATTTTCATAAAAAACGGAGAAAAGTTCAAAATTTTCGATAAAACCGAGCAAATGAAGAGGGCTTTTTCGGAAAATTTGAATTATGAAAGCAAAAAACCGCAAATTTTTAACATTTCCACAAATTCGAGTTGGCAGGAAAGTTTGTTTGATTTCTCCGATGCGCCGCCGAAATTTTTCAAGGAACATTGCAACTTTTGCGCGATGAAAAAGCAATGCGCCGGATGTTCACGCTGCGGAAAATGCAACAGGTGAGTTTTTCATGGCTTCGTTAAGTTCTGTTTTTTGATGAATTAAAACATCACAAAATCGAAAGTCTCCTATCCTTTAAACTGCTCCAACATTTGACCATTGATTATGATTTCGTTTTGAGGAAGTTTTTTAACATACGGAACTATGCGGTTCTCGATAATTTCATTTATTTGTTCCTTTTGCTCTGAGTTACGTCTTTTGCCTCGCATGTCGAGTAAAAACTGTCTTTCGTTATCATCGAGAGCCCCTTCTTTATTCAGATAGCGAATCAATTCCTCAGAAAAAAGTTTGGCGGTGAATTTAATGGATTCTCCTTTCATTTTGAGTAAATGGCCGTTTCTCGTTCGCCAAATGGTAAACGATATTATCAGGATTTCCCTGAATCTTTTCCGCCTCTGTCGTTGTAAAGTTTAACAAAGGATTTCTGTTAGAACCATCATAAGCTTCTACTTTTCGTTTTTTGGTAGGGCGAGAGCCGTTTGGATCAATATTTTCTTAATATCGATGAACGGAACTCGATTGGGATCCTTGATTATTGAAAACGGAATTATAATTCATAGCGTCCGCCGCAGTCGAGGTCCATAAACCGCACACCGTCAAAAATGATATTTTCTGTAGATTTTTCATAGTTTTCATCCTTTTGCAAAACAACAAACACCACAACAACCGTACTCACTACGGCCGTTGATACACAATTACAAAAATACAAAAACTACACACGATCGCACTGTAATAATTTCCATGAAAAAACGCAATAATGAAAATTCTAATTTATTTTGGGATAAAACATCAGGTAAACTATCGAAGCACATTTGCCATGGAGTTGTAATTTTATGCAAAATCTGAAGTTGAGAATACATCGCCCTCCAATTAGAAATTTTTGAAATCCATTTTTCTTTGGAGGTGCTGAACAGTGTTACATCACCCCAATTCCAAATTCTGAACTCTTTATACTTACAATTTCTCCTTAATTTCCAATGCTTTTTGATAGATTGCTTTTTTATTTACCGAATATTTTTCGACGATGATTTCTACGGCTTCTTTTACGCGAAATTTCTGCAGCAGCTCGGCGAGTTCCGAAAAAATTTGGGTCTCGTCGATTTTTTCCTCCTTATTGCCCGAAACTATTATCACAAATTCTCCGGTTGGCTCGTTTCCGGAAAAATACTTGATGATTTTGCTTAGCGGCCCTCGCTGAAAATCTTCGTACAGCTTGGTAAGTTCGCGGCAAATACAGCAATGACGATCTCCGAAAATTTCTCGCATGTCTTTTAAAGAATCTGAAATTCGCTTGGGGGATTCCAGAAAAATCAGCGTTTCGGTTTTGGATTTTACCTTCTGCAGAGCCTCGCGCCTCGCGTGCTGTTTGCTCGGAAGAAATCCGCAGAACGTGAATCGATCCGTCGGCAATCCTGAGCCGCAAAGTCCCGCGACAAATGCGCAAGCTCCCGGGATCGGTACGACCTCAATGCCATTTTCGACGCACCAATTCACGAGGCGATACCCCGGATCGGAAATCGTCGGAGTGCCTGCGTCCGAGATCAAAGAATAGATTTCGCCACGCTCGATTTTTTCGACGACTGCCGGCATGATCTCGTTATATTCATGGCACGCAACCAACGGCGTATCTATTTCGTAAAAATTCAGCAATTTGCGAGAATTTCGCGTATCTTCCGCAAAAATTATTTTGGATTTTTTCAAAATGTTCAGCGCGCGCAAAGAAATATCAAATAAGTTTCCGATCGGCGTTGCAACCAAATACAAACCTGGTTTATCCTTTTGCTGGCGAATCTTATCAGAAATGGATTCTATCAGTTTTGGAGAAAAAAATGAAGTTTGCAACGAAATTGCTCCTTTTGGCTCTGCTTACATCATGTATTTCGCATGATACATCGGATCATAAAGTCATACCATCAAAAATTTTGTCTGGCGATGCCTATCTTGAGAATTTTCGAAAGGCTGAAAATTCAATTGCGTTGTTGGTTCCTGTCAGCGGACCGCACAAAGAGATCGGGCAAAACGTCCTAAACGCTTGTGTTCTGGGAAATCAAAATTCGAAAATGGATATTTATGTCATCGATACAAATGATTATTCGGACTATTTGAGGCAGTCGTCATTTCCGAATTTGAAAGCCGCCGTCGGGCCTGTATTTTTTCAGGAATCCCACAAATTTGCGTCGATTTTTCAGAAAGTGCCGCTGTTTTCGCTTTCAAATAACGTAGCGGCGAACAACGGACATATTTACGCTTGCGGGCTGTCTCCTCAAGAAGAGATCGAGACGGTTTTCAGATATCTTCGCGAAAATAGATTGCGTTCTCTCACCGCGTTCGTGCCCAAGGGAGATTTTTTCAAAAGCGTTGTGACGATTATACAAAAAGAGGCAGCGAAATACGGCATGGATGAGGAGAATTTCAATGTGGTCAGCTATGATTCCGGAACGGATTTGTCCGAAATCGCGCAAAATTCAAATACCCAAGCAATTTTTTCTTTTGAACCGGTGCAGTCATCGAAATCCGAGGTATTTACTTTGAGTTCACTTGCTCTCTCGAATCCGGAAAAATGGGAGGGTGCAATCTTCGCCTATGCGGATAGCGAAGAGCAGAAGGAATTTATTGAAGAATATAAAAAAGTGTTTAACACGGCTCCGACGGTTATCAGTCTCGCGGCCTATGATGTGATAAAAATGGTCAACGAGTCTTTGAGAACGCACAGAGAGATGTTCGACGAAAATTATCAGGGAACTCTCGGAAATTTCAGAATCAAAAAAGACCAAGGAATTGTCCGAGATCTGAAAATGTTTAGGATAGAGAAAGCTGAAAAAGTTGAGATATGATTTAACGGGCTGCTCTCTTTATCCAGCCGAGACGGAAAATACCGAATTCATTTTAACTGTTTGATCATGCGGGTTTTTTTGAGATTTTTGCCTAAAAAAACTAAAGTAAGCTAAAAATTACGACCGTTACGGTGAGGCATCCGAGTACTCTTACTTTATTTCCTTTTAACTTCATCTCGAATTTCACTCATAAACTTTCGCCATTTCTAGCTTACCGATTAAAGTCTAGAAATTAAAGGTTAATACTTCGTAAACGAAAATGCGAAATTTTAAAATTTTTGTATTTTTTTGATTCGTTTAAGGGTATTTCGGCTAATATTTATGAAAATCACGCGAAAATATGCTATTCTGCGTTACATTTTTCTGATTTTTTTGAGAGAAGATAGAAATGACCTTAGATGAGTTAACCGTGGGAAGCAGTGCCGTTGTGCAATCGATTGATTGTCCCGACAAAATTCTGCGGAAACATTTTCTGGATATGGGGCTGACTCCGGGCGTGACTGTCTCTCTGATAAAAACTGCGCCGCTCGGAAATCCCGTTGAAATTAAAGTGCGTGGGTACGAACTGACTATAAGAAAGGAAGAGGCGAAAAAAATTTGCGTCGCGACTCTCGAAAATTCTGAAAGATCTGAGAAAAATTACAAGGAACTTCTTTTTGTAGAGCATCCGAAAATCGGAGAAACAGATCCGAACGAAACTCTTGATTTGAATAATTCCTTGATTCTCGGCGACATTGATTTGGCATTGGTCGGAAATCCGAATGCGGGAAAAACCACGCTTTTCAATAAGTTAACAGGACGGCATCGGCGAGTCGGAAATTTTCCCGGTGTCACTGTTGAGGGGATCAATGCAAAAATAAAAAACCATCCGGATATGTCGCTGACGGATTTGCCGGGCATTTATTCGCTGTCTCCGTATTCTAACGAGGAAATTGTTACGAGAAATTTCATTCTGCAAAAGAAGCCTCATGCAATTATAAATATAGTCGACGCTTCGAATATCGAGAGAAATCTTTATCTGACCTTGCAGCTGATCGAACTGGATACGCCGATGGTCGTTGCTCTCAACATGATGGACGAGGTCATGAAATCGGGCGGGCACATCGACGTAAATGCTTTCGAGGCGGCACTTGGAGTTCCCATCGTTCCCATTTCAGCCTTGCGTAAAGAAGGGCTGGAAGAGTTGATCGAGCATGTGGAAAATGTCGCAAGACGTCGGAGAAAACCTCGGAAATTGGAGTGGTGCGATCACATTGACGTCGAGCAAAAGCCTGTAGCGTCGTGTATTAATTCCATTGCACATTTGATTGAAGGTTCGGCTTTGGCACCTCAAATTCCGACCCGGTTTGCCGCCGCGAAAATTGCGGAGGGCGATTCTGTCATGCGGGATTCTTTGTCCTTGGATGAGAATAAGAAAGAGGTTTGCGATAGCCTGATAAAAGAGATGGAAACTTCTCGAGGATTGGACCGCGAGGCGGCCGTTGCCGATATGCGATTTTCCTTCATTGAGAATTTATGTCGGAATTTTATTCAAAAACCAAAGGAAGCACTGAGCCGCAGAGTCAGCGCGCGAATTGATAAGATTCTGACGGGAAAATATACCGCATTTCCTGCGTTTATCGCTGTTATGATGTCGATTTTTTATATGACATTCGGCTCGGTCGGCGCGGCGCTGTCGGATCTTTTGAATTCTCAAATCGAAAAATTTTCGGATTTCATCAATGCTGGACTGACGGATTACGGACTGAATCCCGCGATTCATTCTCTGATTACGGACGGAGCTCTTGCCGGGGTTGGCAGCGTGTTGAGTTTCCTTCCGATAATTATTTTGTTGTTTTTCTTTTTGTCTCTCTTGGAAGATTCCGGATACATGGCGCGTGTCGCGTTCATCATGGATAGAATTTTGCGAAAAATAGGTCTGTCCGGCAGCAGTTTTGTGCCGATGCTCATGGGATTCGGTTGCAGCATTCCCGCGATTATGGCAACTCGAATTCTTCCGTCGGAGCGCGATCGAAAAATGACGATTCTGCTGATTCCTTTCATGTCATGTTCCGCGAAACTTCCGATATATGCGCTGTTCACGTCGGCATTTTTCAAAGAATCGCAGGCGTTGGTCATGGTTTCGTTGTATTTGATCGGGATTATTTTCGGGATGGTGTTCATATGCGCGCTAAAACTTTTCGCGTTCAAGGGTGAGCCTGTTCCTTTCGTGATGGAGTTGCCGAATTATCGGATGCCCGACGCCCAAAGCATGCTTCGACTCGTGTATTTCAAAGTGAGAAACTTCGTGAAGTTTGCGTTTACGATAATTTTTGTTGTGTCGATTTTTGTGTGGTTTTTGCAGCACTTCGATTCCAGGTTGAATTTCATAACCGAATCGACCGAGAATTTGTTGGCAATGGTGGGGAACTCACTCACTCCGATATTCGAACCGTTGGGCATCGCAGACTGGCGCGTTTCGACTGCCTTCCTGTCGGGGTTTTTGGCGAAAGAGAGCGTGATTTCAACACTGTCCGTACTTTGCGGAGGCACCGATGCATTACCTGCGATATTTACAAAATTGACGGCATTTGTTTTTTTGATTTTTTCGCTTTTGTATACTCCGTGCGTCGCCGCAATCGCTACAGTAAAAAAAGAGTTGGGAAAAAGATGGGCTTTCGGAATCGTTTTGGTTCAATGTGTGATTGCTTGGGTTGTTGCGTTCGTTAGTTACAGAATTGGCCTTTTGTTTTCATAAAATATCCGATTTTTGTTGCCTTTAATATTTAAAAATTTCGGTTTTTAACGAAAAATTAACGAATTTTTCTTACAATGTAGTCATAGACATTTGGAGGTGGATATGCAAGGAAGATTTTCTCGGATATTTGAACTTTTTAATCAAAGAAACACCGAATATTACCGGCAGGCGTTCGACAGATTGGAGAAAGAAAACAAAACCACATTCAACTTTGCTGCGGCATTTTTCGTGGGAGTGTGGTTAGTTTTCAGGAAGATGTACGGATGGGCGCTGCTGTTGACATTGGCAAACGGAGGAATTCAGGAAATTCTACAGATGTTGAGTTCAAACCCAACGAAGAGAGTTGTAGGTTCATGTGTGTTTTTGTTAATCTTATTTATAGGTTTCGGATTTTTCGGAAACAGCCTGTATTATAAGCATATAAAATCTAAAGTTACAAAAGGTTACGCCGAAATTGCGAACTATAATTCAATTGATCCGATAGGCGGTATAGTCATAGTTGGAATAGTGATGCCCATTCTTGTTGGAATTTTTGGAGGCATTTTAGTGTCAGCGAAGGTCTTTTCGTCGCATGTTATCGGTTTGTTATCTGTGCCGATTCAGATAGTTTTTATAGCGATTATTTGGGCGATTGATCACAAAAAGTTTCATTCGCAAGAATCCGTTGAACCCGTAGAAGTTACAGATGAATCCGTAAACATATACTTGGAGAAGGATAATCCTAAACATTTAACCATATCGATGGGTATTGGTGTGATTTCTTATCTGTTATCTTTTTTACTTATTCTATCTATGGTGGGTGTTCTAGCTGTTGTTGGTATGAAAGCTACAGGTAAGAAAATATCGAATCAGTTAGATAAAATAGGGGAAGAAGTCAGCAAAATGCCGAATAAGAAAGCGAAAAAAGGTATAAAAACCCTGGATGATAAAGAAACAAGGAAACAACTAGATGAAATAGATAAAATTAACAAAAGAATTATAGAAAAGCAAAAGTTAGGTAAAACCAGTAAAACCGATGAATCTATGAGAAAAGACCTAGATGCGTTGCATGATGCATGGGCGAAACTGGCAAAAGATGTAAAAAAATAAGAATTCTTCGAAGATTTTCGAGAAGACTGTAAAGCAGAAAAGCGGCCAAGAGAAACAGACTGAAACTGAAAAGACAAAAGTCGCGAATTGATTGTTAGATTTTGACGGGAATACCACCCTAAATGGTGCCCGTGGAGGGACTCGAACCCCCACGCCCGAAAGGACAACAGATTTTAAGTCTGTAGCGTCTACCATTCCGCCACACGGGCAACCTCATGCAATCTATCACCAAACCTTGGGCATATCAATAGATACGGGATTTCTATTCACCGATTTTTTCGATAAATTGAGCAAAACTCCCTATCGCTCCCCTGAAAAATCTGGACTTATGCGATCGGCTAATATATATTGGATTCAGCTTTAAGTAAGTTTTTAATCAGAGGTCAGGATGGAACATATAAAAGTTATTTTGCTGCAGAGAGTTTTCAAGTTAGGATATATTGGCGATGTCGTAAACGTAAAACCGGGTTACGCCAGAAACTATCTGCTGCCGAAAAAAATCGCGTTGAGAGCGACAAAAGAGAATCTTAAGTATTTCGAAGATCAGAAAGAGCAAATTCAGCAGGCGAACGAAGCTGCGAAGGCGGAAGCTCAGAAAGTCGCCGATCAGATGGGGCAGTTGACCATTACTTTGGTGCGTCAGGCCAGTGAAAAGGGACAGCTTTACGGATCTGTTACCAGTCGTGATATTTCCGCCGCGATCAAGGAATTGGGTTACAAGGTTAGCGCGGGTCAAGTTGATCTCAGTGCTCCGATCAAGACGGTCGGTGTCTACGAAATCAGCGTAAATTTGCATCCGGAAATTTCCGTTGTAGTTAAGTTAAGTGTTGCGAAGTCCGAGGAAGAGGCGAAGCAGCAGATGACGGCAGAGGCTGAAGATACAAAATCTGAGAATGCTTAGCCATGAAGCAGGTATTGACTCCCGAGGACATAAATATTTTGGAGAAAAGGTTGGATGAAGCGACCAAAGCTCCCTGGAGTGTTATTGAAAAAGAGGGAGTCGATACCGTGTGGGTTTCTCCGAATTTGGACGGGAACCCTATCGCTTTGTTCGATTATCATTCTGGAGATCAGAACAGAAACGATGCTCATTTTATTGTCGCAGCACGCGAATACATGGGTGTTATGCTGAGGGAGATCAAAGAGTTGCGCAGTCGAGTTCTCGAGTTGATACAATCAAATAATTTGGAATTTCAAAAGCGTATGGATCTTCAGACGGAGTTGAACGAGCTGAAAAAAGTTTTGAACAAGACTTATGAAGATAAGTAGTTTTATATTCGGAAATCCATTGAAAACAGAAAATTTGGTCCTTGAAAGGCTGAACAAAGTGAAGGCTCTCGCAGTTTTTTCTTCGGACATCCTTTCATCGGTGGCCTATGCGACAGAAGCGGTTTTCCTATCGTTGGGTATTGTGCTGTCGATGTCTTTTCCGATTCTGATTGCCTTTACGGTTTCGGGACTGCTTTTTATCATTATATGCTCGTATTGGCAGACTTTGCGCGCCTATCCAAACGGGGGAGGGGCTTTTGCTGTCGCGAAAAATAATCTCGGAGAATTTTGCGGATTAATTACCGCGGCTTCATTGTCGGTCGATTATATTTTGACGGTTGCCGTGAGTTTGTCGGCGGGAACTTCTGCCATAGTATCAGCGTTTCCGAGCTTATCAAATCACGTTGTAGGAATTTGCATAACGGTTTTGGTTTTCGTTGCGATAGCAAATTTGCGGGGAACGCGTTCGGCAGCCGGAGTGTTGTCGCTGCCGACCTACGGTTTCATCGGCACAATATTTTTGATGATAATTATCGGGTTTTTTATGCCGGAAGGAACTCCGAAATTTGTGATTTCCGATGGGCAGCAGTCAATGGCTCAAAGCGTAACGATTCTTTTGGTGCTGCGGGCTTTCGCGTCCGGATGTGCGGCTCTTACCGGAATTGAATCCATTGCCGGCGGAGTGGCATCCTTCAAAAAACCTCAATACAAAAATGCGCGAATTACCTTAGTTTGTATGGGGCTGATTTTGTCGTCTATGTTTGTCGGAATTACTTATCTCGCTCACAAATTTTACATAGTGCCGAACTATTCGGAGACAGTGCTGTCACAGATTGCTAAAACTGTGTTCGGGGACAATATTTTTTACTACGTTGTGCAGTTTCTGACGGCTGGAATTTTGTTCATGGCAGTAAATACCTCGTTTGCGGGATTTCCTCGGTTGGCGGGAGTATTGGCGAAAGAAAAATATATTCCGACGAGATTTGCTCATCTTGGGGATCGACTCGCATATTCCAACGGAATTATCGCTCTCGCAATTGTCGCCTTTCTTTTGATCGTATTTTTCAAAGGCCAGACTCAATTGTTGCTACCTCTGTATGCTTTGGGAGTGTTTACCTCGTTTACATTGTCTCAGGCGGGGATGTTCAGATTTTTGTGCAAAGAGAAAGGACCCCACTGGAAAATAAAAGCGGCGATCAGCGCTTTCGGATCGGTTGCGACTTTCATTACATTACTGATTATTATCGAGAGCAAATTTTTAGACGGCGCGTGGATGGTTTTGATTTTGATTCCGAGCTTATTTTTCTCCTTTCGAAAAATCAACAGAAAATACACTGAGACCAACAAAGAACTCGATTTGAAGAGCGGAGGTTTGTGCGAGCAGCTGACTCAAATGGAAAATTTTCATCCGAAGGTTGTTGTTCCGGTATCGAGATTGCACCGCGGAACTTTGAAGGCGTTAAAGTTTGCGCAATCTTTGTCTGAGGATGTGACGGCTGTGGTTGTAAATGTGGATTTTGCTGAAACCGAGCGGCTTAAGCTTGTTTGGCGATCCATGAATTTTTCGGTGCCTCTTGTGATCTTGGGCTCGCCGTATAGGTCAGTCGTGAATCCGTTTTTGGATTTTCTATTTGAGCAGGATGAACGGGATCCGGAAAAGGGAAAAGCGATTGTCGTGATGTCAAGTTTTGTTCCGGGCGAGCTCTGGCAGAACATTCTCCATAACCAAACCGCGAGAATTTTCAAAAACGGAATGCTGTACCGCAAGCAGGAAAGCGAACAAACACGCATCATAGTGGAAATTCCTTACCAGATGAAATTGGATGAGTGAAGGCAAAGGTTTGGCGAAGAGAAATTGTTTATCAGATTGATTGTAACAGCTTATGAGTTAGTCAGCGTTTCTATATAATCAAGACGTTTTAAAAGAGAATTATTGGGCGCAAAACAATACCAAATGCGAGGGTAAATTGCTTTTCCGCAAATATCGCGGATTCTTGTATAGCAATTTGGTTAGTTCTTGATTTCTCTGATTAATTTGCATAAAATTTCCTCCAGTTAATGTAGTACAGCGAGTGATGAAACGAAGGTTGATGGTATGTAGCGTCCTCGTTTTGATGGTGGGATCGGCTTTTCTATTGTGGAATTGGCGTAACAAGGCGGGGTGTCGCTTTAAGGTGCGGTTTGAGGAAGTTGTTAATTTAGGGTTCGAAGCGTTTGCCACGGGTGATTGGGGAAATGCTGAGATGATTCTTTCATCGCTTTTCGATAGATTCGGAAATGAGCTTAGTTTGTTCCGCAAAATGGATCGGAGTCGGCAGCTGAAAGTGCGATCTTTGTACGGGTATCTTATCTTTCGAAAGGGGAATTTCAAAAAGTCGGAAAGAGTTTGGCGTCCTATCTTCAAAAATGCCGAATCCATGAGGGAATTTGTTCAATCACATAAATTTCAACGCAAAATATTGCTGTTTTATTTGACAGACTTGGCGGAATTAAGAAAGTCCCAGGAGCTTTTGCGAATTTTCAATTTGTGTTACGATGATAGTGGAAATCCTTCGGAAATTTTGCGAAGATTTGGAGATATTCCGTTGATTCGAGCGATGGCAGGAGAGGTTTTTTATCAGAGCGGTGTATACGAAAAAGCCATGGCAGTTTTGGGGATATTTTTCAAAAAATCCCAGCTAAATGAAAAATTGGATGTTCGTCGAAGAGCAACAATAAGGTGGTATTATGTAAGCTCCTTGATTTGCAAAGAAAAGGGGTTCGGTTCCGAGAAAAATAACTTCGTTCAGAAAGTATTTTCCGAATTTTTCGATGAAAATATGAACGAGACGAAGTTGTTTTATGATCTGAGCGAAGAAGACCAAATTGCCTGCCGAATGACATATGCTCAGCTGATGTTGCAATCGGACGATTATGAAAAAATTCTGAATTTGCTGGATGTATTTTTCGACGACGACGACGGTCAGACGTTGCAGGAATTTAAAAATCCTTGCGAGGAAACAATAATTCGAAGTATTTACGGATATGCTCTCTGGAAATGCGGAGAGTATGCGAGAGCAAAGCGAGTTTGGCATCTATTTCCGAACGGCTGGAATGAATGCCTTGCCAAAAATATCAGTTCGGATGAACGTGACTTGCTAAAGCTACTGCGCGAAAATATTTACCGTATCTCTATTTAGAATAATGCCTCAAACTTATTGAGTCATTGGTCTTTTTTATATTTTTTTCTTCTTGTTGTGCTTTTTTCAAAATATAGGGATAGTGGAAAATTTTTCGGGGCGTTGCTTTCGAACGTACGATACGGAAAAATTTCGAGATGCTAAATTGACCTAGGAGTTTCTTATCTAATTTTTTATCCTGTTTTTGGATGATTTGGGAAACTTTTTGCCTGAACATTTGTGTGAAAGGACTGAATACCGGGTTGTTCAACGCAAACTCAGAAAAATGCATCGGGGAAATGCATAAGGGCATGTCGTTTTTGTCCAATAAAACGTCGAACTTCCCGGTGTTAGGAAAGTAATTTACGCAAAACAAATTGCAGTTTGGAATTTTCATTTGCAGAGGTAATTGCATATTCCCGGTGCAGTGCTTGATCATCCAATTTAAGGTACATCTGCTGGTGCAAATATACAGCAACATATTTTTTGAAACAAAATCCTGCCTTGATTTTAAGGAAGGAAAATCTCGGGCGTGAGTTGCAATATATAATTGTCGGGATCCGTAAACCGAATCAATAAGTTCGTCTATTCCATCGATAAATCTCGAAATTACCTCGCTTCCTGATTCACTATTTTGGTCTTCCTCCATTCCATCTTTTTTCATTTTATAGTTCCGATCGTTGAACATGTGAATAAATTCAGGATGTCCCAAAATGTAATCCTCTTTGTTTCCTCCGAGAAACCCAAGTTTTTGTTCATTGAATTTGCTGTTTAGTTCATATTCTTGGGTTTTAGGAGAAGATGATGAAACCAAGCGAGCTGTTGTTTTATGCCGGGCTGCTGTTCCTGCAGCAATAGCGTCAAATTTAAGAATGCTTCCTAAGTTCATTAAAAAGTGTGCTTTGTCGGCACCAACCGTTTCAAGGGTTATTTCGCTGTTTTCGAAACTTGTATGTGCTGTTTTGTTCATGTTGGCTCTATCTGCTACGTGTCTGCCCAATAAAATTGTTACACAGAAATCCTTCGGTTTTTCTGTCCATCTTGTCTTGTTTATTTCAATATCATGGAAGGCAGATTGAGGAGTATTGTCGTAAAATTCTAACGTTTCTTTAGAAAAATTAAAGGCAGTGTTTTTCGTCGAAGACGAGCTGGCTTTATCGTAGTTTCCGTGGTCTGAATTTGCGGGGATTTGCAGCTTTTCATCCGATATGGGGGAAAGCGATTCAAGGTTTTTGTTGAAGCTGAAATATCTATCTGTCGATTTCGACGACTTCTTCTTCGAGGATAAATTTGATATGGGATCGGGCTTTAGTACCGTATTTATATCGGTGTAAAATGAAAAAGCTTCATGAATAGAAGGCTTTTTTGTCGCATCGTTTAAATTCGAAAAATCTCCTTGTTCGGAAGGTTTAATGACGCAAGTTGAGGTGGAGGCCTTTATTTGATCCGATAATAGTTTGTTTGCCTCAAACGGTTTCGTTCCTTGGATGTTTTGAAAACCAAATACAAGTGATATTACTAACAATTTTTTCATTATTTTTCTCCACGCTTACCTTTACTTATTAATATAAAAACCCATATTTTACAATAATAAATGATAAATTTTAATAAAATATTAACCATATTATTAAAATTTTTTTATATTTTTAAATGACAGACGAAAAAACAAATTACTTGAAAAGAAATTTTTGTTATAATAAACTCCCAACCGTTGCGGGTGTAGCTCAATGGTAGAGCATAAGCTTCCCAAGCTTGTGACGAGGGTTCGATTCCCTTCACCCGCTCCAGGAGTGCTGTCGAAGTTTTGCAGATAATGGAGCGAAATGAACTTGTGATTTTTTGGATGTAATTCTATGACGCAAAACGAAGTTTGGCCAAGAGGCTTAAAAGGTCTGTCTTTCTTAATCATAATTCTGGGGATATTTTTTTCTTTTGAAATGGGAAATCGTCCTTTTGCATCGCCGGATGAAGGTCGCTATGTGGAAATTCCGCGCGAAATGATCGTGACGGGAGATTATGTTACGCCGCGTCTGGATGGAATGAAATATTTCGAAAAACCTCCTCTGTTTTATTGGATGCAAGCGGCGTCAATTAAGGTCGCCGGAATCAATGAAACTTCTATGCGATTTTGGGGTGTTTTGTTTGCGATTCTCGGATGTCTTTCAGTTTTTTATGTCGGAGCAAAATGTTATTCACGCAACGTCGGAGTTATGGCGGCGGGAATTCTCGCGACGAGCGTTTTGTATTACGGTCTAAGCCATTTGATAATTTTGGATTTGGTTCTCTCCGTTTTGCTGTGCGGAAGTTTGTGGGCATTTTTTCTGGCTTTTGTTAAAGAAAATCGATCGAAAATTCCGAAAAAATATCTAATAGTTGCAATGTATGCTTTGGCGGCTTTGGCGTGTCTGACCAAAGGATTGATCGGAGCAATTATTCCCGGATTTGTCGTTTTTTTGTGGATGTTATTTACGGATAATTGGAGAAAATTGAAAGAGATTTTGTATGTTCAGGGGATCTTGGTTTTTTGGGCGATATTTTTGCCGTGGCATGTTTTGGCGGCGCAGAGAAATCATGATTTTTTGTATCACTATTTTATCGTAGAACATTTTTTGCGATACACGACGAAGATGCATTATCGATATCAGCCGGCCTGGTTTTTCATTCCGATAATTTTTGCCGGAATGATTCCGTGGACAGGATTTTCGATCGCGTCCTTGAAAAATTTAGTGAAAAGATCTTTTGAGAAAAATTCCGAAAATATATTTTTTGCGTGTTGGATTTTTGGTATTTTCGGATTTTTTTCTTTTTCTCATTCGAAACTGATTCCGTATATTTTGCCGATTGTTCCTCCGCTCGCTTTGTTGACATCAGTGTTTATCAATGAATGCAATAAGACGGAGTTTCGAGCAGGGGCGGTTATAAATATCGTTTTATTTTTTGCGGCGGGGGTCGCCTATTATGTTTCACGAGACGAAGTAAGCGACGTGTTGCAAAATGCCGACGCGCGGATTTTGTTGAACGTGGTTATCGTAAGTTTAGTTGCGATCGGGATAGTTCTTCTGTTTGCGATTTTTTCGAAAATTCCGAAAAAAATGGCCGTGGTGATTTGCATATTTTTATCGGGAAACATGTTATGGACGCTTAACAAGCTCGCAGCTTATTATCAAGAAGAGAAGAAGCCTTCTACGAAAAAAGTTGCGAAATATGTTCGAGCGAATAAAACGAAAGATGATTTGGTATTTCTCTATTACCATTATTTTCAAGATTTTCCCGTTTATTTGAATGATACAACCGGTGTGGTCGATTCCATCAGAGATTTAGAATTTGGAGCGAATGCCGAACCAAAAAAAAGCAAGGTGATTTCCAAAGAAAAATTTTGGGAATTGTGGGACACTACAAAACAGCGGATTTTTTTGGTATTATCGCGTGAGGATTATCGAAAAGTTTTTGCGGAAAAAACGCAGGTTCATAACGTGCATATTTTTGATGAAAATTTTATAGTGATATCTAATAAATGATGAATTATTTTTTGATTTTATTCCAAGTTTGCATCAATACCGCAGCCCAATTGTTTTTGAAAAACGGCGCGAAAGCCTTGGATTTTTCTCAATCGCTTTGGGGAATATTTTTTGCGATGCTGTGCAATGTGAATATCTGGATCGGCGGCATAATTTTTGTCCTTTCATTTTTGTTGTGGATTTATTTGCTGAATCAATTTGAGCTGAGTTTTTTGTATCCGTTCGGAAGTTTGTCCTTCGTTTTAGCGGCGGTCGGCGGGTGGTTTTTTTTCGGAGAAGATGTAAATATCTACAGAATTTTCGGAATTTTTTTGGTTTTTATAGGAGTGATTTTCGTTGCAAAAAGTTGAAAAGTTTCTTCCTCTTTCTAGACCTACAATTAGTAAAGAGACGATCGATGAAGTTGTGAAAGTTTTGGAATCAGGGTGGTTGGCAACGGGGCCGTTGACCCAAAAATTCGAAACTGAATTGAGCAAATATTTTGGTGATAGAAACGTCGCGTGTTTTACTTCGGCAACTGCCGGACTTCATGCGTCGTTGGTTGCGATTGGAATCAAGTCGGGAGATGAAGTTATCACGACTCCGTTGACCTTTGTTGCGACGGCAAATGTGATTGCGATGTTGGGCGCGCGTCCCGTTTTTGTTGACATCGAAAGGGATACTTTCAACATAGATGTGAAAAAAATCGAGGAGGCATGCACCGAAAAAACTAAGGCAATTATGCCGGTACATTATGCGGGTTTGCCGGTCGATTTAGATCCGCTTTACGAAATCGCGAAGAGAAGAAATTTGCGAGTGATCGAGGATTCCGCACATGCGGTCGGGACTTCCTACAAAGGGCGCAGAATCGGAACTTTTGGAGATATTCAAGTGTTCAGTTTTCATCCGATCAAAAATATGACTTCGGGTGAAGGCGGATGCGTCGTTTTAGATTCAGAAAGCGAAGTGAAGACTTTGGGTTTGCAAAGATTTCATGGAATTGATCGCTCGATCTGGGACAGATTTTCGAAAAACGGAAGCACTTATTACGACGTAGTTTTTCCGGGATTCAAAAGCAATATGTCGGACATTCAGGCGGCGATCGGATTGCATCAGTTGAGCGAAGTTAAAATGATGAACGAGCGTCGCAGATGCCTGGCGAACAGATATCGTGAGGCTTTCGCGGACATGGGCGACAAGTTTGCGATGCAGGGAATTCCTCCGTATGATTTCACTCATTCTGGACATCTGTTCCCGATCTGCCTGGCCGATGCCGAAAAGCGTGACGACTTTATGTCATTCCTGAAGGAAAATTCTATCGGCACGACTCCTTACTATACGCCGTTGCATTTGTTCAGCTATTATCAAAATGAATTCGGTTTCAGAAAAGGAGATTTTCCGGAAGCGGAATTCGTCGGCGAGCGCATAGTTTGTCTGCCGTTGTATTATGCATTGCAAGAATCTGATCAAGATTACATAATTGATGTAGTGAAGAAATTTTTTGAGTAGAGGGTTCAATGGAAAAGAAGGAAAAAACGACAACCAAAAAAGTTGCAACGAAAAAATCCGCGACCGGAAAAAAATCAGCAGCAAAAAAAGTGACGAGCAGAAAAAAGAATGAAGTGGAAGTCTCGATTGTAATTCCCGTTTTCAATGAGCAGGAAAATATGGAGGCGTTGTCGACTCGCGTTTTGGGAACCATGGATGATTACGGGCATAGTTACGAGTTGATTTTCGTTGATGACGGAAGTTCGGACAAAACTCCGCAAATGCTGCGCGATCTTTTTAAAAAACGTTCGGATGTCGTTCGTGTGATTTCATTCAACGGAAATTACGGTCAGTATGTCGCGATTTTGGCAGGATTTGAACATGTGCGCGGAGAGGTTATTGTGACCCTTGATGCCGATTTGCAAAATCTTCCGGAGGAAATTCCCGATCTGCTCGAAAAAATGAAAGAGGGTTATGATTTGGTCGGCGGATATCGAAAAAAGCGCCACGATAATTGGTTTAGAACCTACGCTTCGAAAACCGTAAATTGGTTCCGCGCGAAAACAACGGGAATTCATATGCGTGATCACGGATGCATGCTGCGCGCCTACAAAAGATACATCATTGATGAGGTCGTAAAGACGCGTGAGACGTCGACTTTCATCACGGCTTTGGCGCAAAAATTCGCGGGAAATCCCGTAGATTTTCCGGTCACACATCAGGAGAGAAAAGCGGGTGATTCGAAGTACAATTTGTACAAGTTGATTCGTATTACTTTTGATTTAATGACAGGATTTTCTCTCGCACCGCTGCAGGCATTTACGATGGTGGGAATGACGATTTCCTTCGCGAGTTTGATTTACTTTTTCGTTGAAGTTTTTAAGAAAGTCGTCGGACATCATCACGGATTCGGGCTGCATTTTGCATTTGTGTTTTTGCTGCTGAGTGTGATCATTTTGGGAATCGGATTGTTGGGTGAATATCTCGGTCGCGCTTACTTTGCGGTTTGCGATCATCCGCGATTTGTAATCAGAGAAATTTTAGAAAAATCGAAAAAGAAAAGTTCAAAGACAAAATCGAAGTAATTTTTTGAAAAGTTGGGAGATAAAAGAGTGAATATTTTAATAGTCGGAGCCGGTGGTTTTATCGGGAGTCATTTGTGCGAGGCAATTTTGGATCGTCACAGCGATTGGAATATTACTGCAATGGATATTTCGTCTGCAAAAATAAGTCATTTGATCGGAAAAGATCGGTTTAATTTCATTCAGTCGGACATTTTGAAAGATTTCGATCTGATGGAACAGTCCGTGAAAAATTGCGACGTGGTTTTTCCTTTGGCGGCGATTGCAAGTCCGTTGGTTTACGTGCAGGATCCATTGAGAATTTTTGAATTGGATTTTGAGGCGAATTTGCGCATCGTTCGGTTGGCGATTAAATACAATAAGCGCGTGATTTTTCCTTCGACTTCAGAGGTTTACGGCATGTGTAATGATGAAGAATTTGATGAGGAAAATTCAAACTGCGTCACCGGACCAATCTGCAAACAAAGGTGGATTTATTCATGTTCGAAGCAGATGATGGACCGCGTGATTTACGCCGCCGGAAACAAATACGACTTGCATTACACTTTGTTTCGTCCTTTCAATTGGATTGGGCCGCGACTGGATGACATCACCAATCCGAACAACGGAAGTTCGCGCGTCGTGACTCAATTTTTAAGCAACATTTTGCACGGAAAAAATCTGAATTTGGTGGACGGCGGCAGTCAGGTTCGTTGCTTCACTTATATTTCGGATGGAATCGATGCGTTGATCAAAATCGTCGAGAACAAAAACAATTGCGCGGACAAACAAATTTTCAACATCGGGAATCCTTACAACGAGTTGAGCATCAAAGATTTGGCTTATAAGATCAAGGGGTTGGCGTCCGGATATGAAAAGCTGAAAGAGAACGCGAGCAAGGTTGAAATTGTCGTAACTAATTCGTCGGACTACTACGGAAAATCATATCAAGACGTAAACAGACGTGTTCCGTCCATCAAAAGAGCGGAGTCGATTTTGGGCTGGAAACCCGTTGTAAATATGGATGATTTGTTAACCAATACAATTGACTTTTATTTCAAATAATAGTTTTTTGTTGATAAAATAAATGGTATACATACAAAATGTGATATTGCGAGCGTGGTGGAACTGGTAGACACGTCAGATTTAGGTTCTGGTGGTTTACGCCGTGGGGGTTCGAGTCCCTTCGCTCGCACCAGGAGTTGATAAGGGAGTTTTTATGAAGGTTTTGAGCAGAACCAGCGATGGTCTTAAGCGGTGCTACAATGTGTTAATTACCCTGGAAGAAGTAGAGCAGGTCAAAAGGGGTAAGCTTCAGGAAATCGCGAAAAAGGTGAAGATGGATGGTTTTCGTCCGGGAAAGGTTCCTTTTGATATCATAAATCGTTTGTATGGGGAAAGTGTCGTTGCGGAGTCGAAGCAAACAGCCGTAAATGATGCTGCCAAGAAAGTTTTATCGGATGAAAAGTTATCGATTTCCTTCAATTATGTCACGAACGTTATTAAGGAAGATAAGAATGGGATAGAGTTCGAGATGAAGTTCGAATTGATTCCTTCTTTTGAGTTGCACGATTTTTCGAAAATCGAACTGGTGAAGCATACAGCTGAAGTATCTGAAAAAGAGGTTGAGAAAATTCTGGAAGACATCCGAAAATCTGCTAAAAATTGGAAGGAAGATACGAAAGCCAAAAAAGTTGCGGAAGGCCAGAAGGTCACGATCGATCTCAACATGCTTTCGAAAATTAAAAAGCACAAGAACGAAAAGATAGAAGATTTGGAAATCGTTATCGGGGACGAGACGCTGGTCGATGATTTCTGGAAGCATCTGGTCGGAGCGAAAATCGATGACATTGTGGAGTTCGATATAAGTTACCCTGGGAATTTTTCGGATCGAATTTTGGCTGGGAAGAAGATTCATTACTCGGCTGTAATTAAAAAGATTTTCAAGTCCGAAGAATTTAAAATGGACGACGAGTTTGCGAAATCCATTGGTTACGAAGATCTGGAAAAAGCAAAAACCTGGGCGAAATCCAGAGCAGTTGCGAGGTACGAGTACATTTCAAAGGACATTATGAAAAGAGATTTGCTGGACAAAATCACAGAAATGTACGATTTTGATGTTCCGAGCAATATGATTGATGCGGAGGAGAAGGAAGTCGTTAAGCAGATCAAAGTAGAAGCGAACCGTTTGAAGAAAGAGTTCACTCCGGAAATCGAGAAAGAGTGTCGCGAAATTGCGATTAAGAGAGTTCGCTTGGGATTTGTGATTGCGGAAATCGCGAAGAAAGAAAAAATTCGCGTCTCCAGAAACGAAGTTGTTCAGGCGATCAGAAATATTGCGATGATGTATCCGGGGCAGGAAAAATCGATTTTCGATATGTATTACAACCGTCCGGAAGCGGCAAGCGCAATTATCGGGCCAGTCCTCGAAAATAAGGTTGTTGATTATTTGTTGGGAGAAATTTCCAAGAAAGAAAAGAAATGTTCGATCGAGGAATTGATTGCAATCGACGAAGAGCCGTTTGATTTCTTCAAGGATGACGCTGCGGGCGCAAAATCCGGTTCGGCTAAAAAAGCTGCAGCGAAAAAATCAACAAAATCCTCTGAGAAAAAGGATAGTTCTGCGGACGAAAAAGCTCCGAAAACTGTGGCAAAAAAGTCGGCTGCGAAAGGAAAGACATCGGCAGTAGATGCTTCGAAAAAGAAAGCAAGCAAAAAAGCTGAGTAGTTAGAATAAGGAGATGAAAATGGACAGCTTTATGAATTTAGTTCCTATGGTGATAGAACAGACCAGTCGGGGAGAGAGGTCTTTTGACATTTATTCTCGATTGCTCAAAGAGCGCATTGTTTTTCTGAACGGGGAGGTCAATGACGTTTCGGCGAATTTGGTTTGCGCGCAATTATTGTTCCTGGAGTCGGAAGATCCGAAGAAAGATATTTTCTTTTACATAAATTCTCCGGGCGGAATCGTGACTTCGGGGCTGTCGATCTACGACACGATGCAGTATATCAGTCCGGATGTTGTGACTATTTGTATGGGGCAGGCTGCGTCCATGGGTTCCCTGTTGCTTACCGCGGGAGCTGCCGGAAAAAGATATTCGTTGCCGAACTCAAGGGTCATGATTCATCAGCCGTCAGGTGGATGTCGAGGTCAAGCGACCGATATAGAAATTCACGCACGCGAAATTTTGGATTTGCGTAAGCGTTTGAATAATATTTATGTCAAGCACACAGGAAAGGAATTGTCCGAGGTAGAAAAAGCGATGGAGCGCGATAATTTTATGTCGCCGGAGGAAGCAAAAGATTTCGGATTGATCGATAAAATTATCGAGAAAAGAGCTTCGGCTTAATGAGGGAACGGGGAAATCTCTGCTTTCTTGATTTTCGGGGGAGAGCTCTTTTTGTTAGGTGGTTAGTCCCGTGGAATTAGTGTAATGTGTCCGTTTGTTGAAGAGAATGTAGAAGATGTAGATTACGACGTCGTTTCCGATGCAGAGCTTAATCGAGGTCTAGTTTCTCATTTCTTCAGAAATGATAGAAAATATTTGTTCATCGGAGGTACTGCCGTCGCGGTGGTTGTTATCGCGGTTATCGGGATATTGAATTCAAGAATGACTCCGGTGAATATCGACGAGTTACCCGTAATTCAAGCGGAAAAAACTCCGATTAAAGAGAAGCCGACAAAAAACAATCAGGTTAAGCATCAGGATAAAATTGTTTACGACAATATTTCGGGAGATCAGAGAAAAGTAGTTGAAAAAATAGCGGACCAGCCTGAGACAGTGCTGTCAATTCCGGAAATAGACATGTCCGAATCTTTGTCCGCTGAGGATAAAAAGACGATAATTCAGGCCTTCGATGATTTAGCTCCCGAGGAGATTAAAATAAATTATGTGGAAAAGCATCCGGAAATAGATCGTTCTGTCAGGAGGGAAAATTATGATTCTTTGACTGCCGCGGAGAATGAAACTCTTCGAAAATTGAAGAACAAAAAGAGATTGTCGGCGAAAGAGAAGAATCAGTTGAGAATTCTTACTAACAAGATAAGTAATTCATATAAGTCCGGAATTTCTATCGAAGAAACCGCTCTTCCCCCAATTAATACGTCTGTTGATAATCCAATGAATACCAAGACCGCCAAAAAGAAGAAGCGGCGGCTCAAGGATTCGATTGCGGATAAGACCAACAAGCAAAAATTAGCGGAGGAGGTGACCAGGTCGCGCAGGGGAGACATTATGGTTCAGATTGCTTCCGTCGAAACCAAAGCGGCCGCGGAGAGCGAGTATAATCGTCTCGTGCGTAAAAATCGTTTTTTGAAGGGAAAAGGCAAGAAGATTTACAAAGTTGATCTCGGTCCGGACAAAGGTGTGAAGTATCGCATACAAATAGGTCCTTTCAAGAATAAGGCTGAGGCCAAAAAAATTATTTCTGCAATGCAGGACAACGGTTGCAAGGCGTATATATCAAAATGACGAATGCCGGATTTTATCAGCGCGGTCTGCGAGTTTTATCGTGAAACACATTCCCAGATTTTTCGTTGAAAATGAAATAGTTTGCGGGGAAAATGTTTCGATTTCTCCTGAGCAGATGTTCCACGTAAACAAGGTTTTGCGATTAAAAGAAAATGACAATGTTCGGATTTTTAATAATATTTCGGGCGAGTGGGAATGTTCAATCAAAAACGTTAAGAAAAATCTCATCACGCCTCTGAAATTATTGAGAGTTCCTCGCGACGAGACCGGTCCGAGTATCGCATGCTCTCTGATTAATCCCAATAAATTTTCGATCATGATTGAAAAAATTACAGAGCTGGGTGTGCAAAATATTTATCCTATAATTACTGATTACACTCAGTATAAAACCTTTAATAAACAAAAGGTTAAGCAAATAATTATACAAGCCTGCGAACAATCCAAGAGATTAACTATTCCAAAAATTCATGAAATAATTAAGTTGAAAGATTTTTTGGGCAATTTATCCGAAAATCAAAAAATTTTGGTAGGAATTGAAAAAGAAAATGTGGCAAAAATGTCGCATTGTGTAGAAAAAGATATTATATTTGTCGTGGGTCCGGAAGGCGGTTTTTCCGATAAAGAAATAGCGCTGTTTAACGATATTGCCGTGGTTAATTTGGCCTATTTTGGTCGAAATATTTTGAGAAGTGAAACGGCTGCTATTGCCTTTATTTCTCTATGGGTGGCAAAATATTTATAATTCATCTTGAAAATTGTATTCGCATGCGATATAAATTTTGATAGACGTTAATTAAATTTTTACGAATATGCGTTATAGTGGCGGTAATCGAAAGGAATGAGGATGAAAGAAGGCTATTTAGAAACTGTTTCATTGATTGAAAAATTGCATCGTTTGTATTTAGAGGTAATCAAATGCGAACTGGATAATTTGAGAGTTGATGATATAAATAATGTTCAAGCTCTGGTCTTATACAACTTAGGCGGAGAGCAAATCTCCATAGGTGAGTTGACCACAAGGGGCTGTTACTTGGGATCTAACGTATCTTACAATCTCAAAAAGATGGTACAGAACGGATATATTGACCAAGTATCTTCAAAACATGACAGACGATCTTATATGATTAAGTTGTCCAGTAAAGGTATGGATCTTTGTAAAAAGCTAGATAAAGCCTTGGATAAGCATGTGGAGACCTTGAAAGCAAAAGGGATGACCTCTTTTGATGATTTGGTGGAAACGCTGAGAAATCTCGAAGATTTTTGGAAGAGTGCGTCAGTACAAAAAATTCGTTTCAACGTGAAAAGGCGCTAAGTTTTTCATTTTTTTCTACAAAGGCTCCGCGTATATCGCGGAGTTTTTGGTATCTGGTCCTTTGATTTCTGAACATCACGAAGTTGAACAAAGAGGACTTTCTTCGAAGATTTTTGGAATTTTATCTTTCACTTTCGAATGAAAAGATCTGTCCATAGGTTAACAAAAAATTAACGTTTTGCAGATAGGATTTTCTCCGGGTTATTTAAATAGGAGAGACCACTGATGGAGATATTCAGCATATTTGTGTCGATTGCATTTTTGATGTTCCTGGCATATCGAGGGTTTTCGGTGTTGGTGTTGTCACCGATATTGGCCTTGTTCGCGGTTTTACTCAGCGGGGGAGAGTCTCTGCTGGCTCATTACACGCAGATATTTATGGTAAAATTAGGAGATTTCGCGACAATTTATTTTCCTCTCTTCCTTCTCAGTGCTGTTTTCGGAAAAATCATGGAAAGTTCGGGTTGCGCGCAATCCATCGCGGATTATATTTCGGAAAAAATCGGTCCTCAACACGCGATATTGGCTGTCATTCTGTCGTGTGCCGTACTTACCTACGGAGGAGTTTCACTATTCGTCGTCGTTTTCGCGGTCTATCCTATCGCCGTGGAATTATTTAGGAAATCCGACACCCCGAAAAGACTTATTCCGGGAGCAATCGCCTTGGGAGCATTTACGTTTACGATGTCTGCCGTTCCCGGTACTCCGGCAATTCAAAATATTATTCCGTGCCAGTATTTCGGAACAAACGCGTTCGCTGCGCCCGTGATAAGTATCATCGCGACATTAATTATGATCGGATTCGGTATGGCCTGGTTGAATACTCAAGCAAAAGCCGCTCGCCTCGCCGGAGAAACTTACGGAGATCATGTTGAAAAAATTATGACGAATGCGGAAGGGACGAAAATTCCGAATTTTTGGGTGTCATTTATTCCCGTGGTAATGGTAATTTTGACCAACTATGTGTGCGTAAAATATGTATTTCCGAATATCGATACTTCGTATTTGCAGGAAGAAAAATACGGAGCGATCGACATAAAAACCGTTGCTAGCAACTGGGCGATCATTGTTTCACTTTTCTTCGCGATCGTTTTTGTAATCGCCACAAATTACAAGAAAATCGACATAACAAAATGCGTAAATATCGGAGCGCAAGATTCTCTCGGTCCTATATTTAACACGGCTTCCGTCGTAGGATACGGCGCGGTTATCAGCAGCCTTCCGGGGTTTGTTCTGATTCGCGATTGGCTGTTATCCCTCTCGGGCGGAAATCCGATTGTATCCAGCTCGTTCGTCACCAGCGTTCTTGCCGGAATAACAGGTTCCGCATCGGGAGGTATGAGCATCGCTCTCGAAATGTTGGGTGCAAAATATCTCGAAATGGCGAACTCTCTCGGAATCAGTCCGGAAATAATTCACCGTGTTGTCTCGATATCTTCTGGAAGCTTGGACACTTTGCCTCACAACGGAGCGGTCATCACTTTGCTTGCGATTTGCGGACTTACCCACAAAGATTCTTACAAAGATATCTTTGTGACCTCCCTGGTCGGACCGATCCTGGCGGTGATTGTGACAATTGCATTAAGCAGCATGTTTGGATTATATTAAAACCTTATGGCGAAAGAATAGCAAGAAACAAGCCTGTATAAGTTCACATGAGATGAGACGAAATAGCCTCCGAATAATTTTGAATATACAACGAAGGAGTTAGCCCCTGCAAGGAGGCATGAGGTCTATAAT
>CACWKL010000004.1 GCA_902761495.1 uncultured Pseudomonadota bacterium | reverse complement strand
ATATTTCTCTCGAAATTCGTGAAATATCTTGTGCCTTTCGGCGTACCTGTGTACTTTGTAAAAATTCCTCGGTAAAGTTATAATCCTCATTGTAGTCTCTATATTTTGTTTCTTTCGGAGACTACTCTTTTTCTCTTGCTCTGTTCTGCTATTTCTTTTATTTTCTCTCTCTAGTTCACTTCGTCTCTTTTGTCTTACTTTTTGGTGAACGTGGACAACTTACCAAAGTTCAGAAGTTTGCTTTGAAAAAAGATCGTTAATTTTTATTCATGCTCTCGGACAGAAATTTTATCTGAGAACATGAAAGTTATAAGCAAAAGATTAATACATCTCAAAGGTCATCGCGACACCTTCACCTCCTCCGACGCAGAGAGTTGCCAAACCTTTTTTCGCGTTTCTCATACGCATGGCATTCAGCAAAGTCACGACGATACGAGCACCACTGGCTCCCAGAGGATGGCCCAACGCGCAAGCTCCTCCGAAAATATTCACTTTTTCGGGATCGATAGAACAATCTTTTATCGCGGCCATTGCAACCACAGCGAACGCTTCATTTATCTCGAAAACGTCCACCTCGTCCACTGACCAGTTTGATTTCTGGAGAGCTTTTTTTATCGCGCCGATCGGAGCCGTCGTAAAACGTTTCGGATTCTGCGAATGACTTCCGTGCGCAACAATTCTGGCAATAGGCTCAAGATTTAATTTTTTCGCCATGGATTCCCTCATTAACAGCATGGCCGCCGCTCCATCGGAAATAGAACTGGCCGAGGCAGCTGTTATTGTCCCATCCGGCTTAAATGCAGCTCTTAATTTTGGCATTTTTTCAAGATCAACGGAGAAAGGAACCTCGTCGGTATCCACGACAATCTCGCCCTTTCGCTCCTTCACTGTAACAGGAGCTATCTCATTTTTGAAATATCCATTTTCAACGGCCTTTCGCGCTTTCAAAAAGGACTTTAACGCGTATTCATCCTGCTGATCGCGGGTAAATCCGTACTCTTCAGCCGTTTCTTCTGCGTAAACACCCATAACGCATTTTCCATAGGCATCCAGCAAACCGTCTCGTACCATATGATCGACAATTACTCCGTCGCCATAACGATACCCTGAACGAGCCTTCTCCAAAAGGTAGGGAGCTTTCGTCATATTCTCCATTCCTCCTGCAACAACTACGTCATTTTCACCTGCAAGAATAGCATTCTTTCCCAGCATTATTGCAGCCATTCCGGAACCGCAAATTTTGTTGATATTCACGCAGTTCACGGCTTTGTTCATCCCTGCGCAAAGAGCGGCTTGCCTTGCAGGAGACTGTCCCAGCCCCGCCGGCAATACACACCCCATATAAACACTATCTATCCTAACATTAAAATCTTCAACGACTTTTTTTATTGCGGTTGAACCTAACTCCACTGTAGACGTCGATTTAAACTTACCATTGAAAACCCCTAATGGTGTTCTTGCTGCGGAAACTAGCACTATAGGATCCATTCTTATCTCCTTACCAAATTCAAAAAAGATTATTCATAAAATAACCAAATTTAATTAAATAATAGTTAAAATATTAATAAATGTAAATTTGTTTGTTAACTATTCTTCATAATATGAGATCACTGAATATAACGGTATCAACGGGATCTTTTATGCTTTTTTACATGATTCGGATCGTAAAATTAATATCTTATTTTCCAGAGATATAGCCCACAAGCCGGAGCAGTCGCTGCAGCCTGAGTCCTATCTTTCGATTCAAAGACTTTCTGAAACTTATCCATGGACCACTCGCCGATTCCGACCTTTTGCAAGGATCCAACAATATTTCTGACTTGATGATACAAAAACGACTTGGCCGCAACCTTGATTATTACATGATTACCGAATCTTTCAGCGGAAATACTGTTCAATGTTTTTATCGGAGAATTAGATTGGCAGCCTGTAGCTCTAAACGCAGAAAAATCATGTTTTCCAACTAAAATCTGCGCAACTTCATTCATTTTTTTCACGTCCAGAGGCTTCAAAACCTTCCACGCCCGATTTATATCCAAAGCAAGCTTGGATCTACGATTTACTATTTTGTATATATAGAACCTTTCGACCGCACTGAAACGGGAATGAAAATTCTCGTCAACCCGCTCTACTGACAAAACACTAATCGGTAACTCTGCCAAATGAGCGTTCATACATTCCTGGATACGAAACGGGTCAAGATTTCTGTCCGTCTCAAAATGAGCAACTTGCCCTAACGCATGCACTCCAGTGTCCGTACGCCCTGACCCATTAATCAGAACCAAATTTTTCGTCAAAGGTTGAACAGCTTCCTCCAAACACTGCTGTATGGTAAGAACTCCACTCTGCCTTTGCCATCCGCAAAATGGAGTTCCGTTATATTCGACAATCAGCCTGTAGCGATACATCTATTGCGCAGCTTCCAAACTGCGAATAATGTGCTCGATCTTGTTAATCTTTTCCGAGAGTACCTCAACACGCTTGTTGTGTTCGGCAATAACTTCTTCAGTGGCTTTATTTTTAAAATCTTCGTTATTCAATCGGAACAAGGCTGCATCTCTCATTTTGGTATAATCAGCTATCTCCTTCTTGAAATTAGCGATCTTTTCTTGGATATCAATCTCTCTGTCGATCCCCATCCGCAAAATCGCTCCTCCGTTCAAAACAACAGGAACGCTCATATCAACACTGTTGACAAAAGATATACCTGCCATTTTGTGAACTATTTTTCCGTAAGTTTCAGTAAAACTTCCGATATCGACGGTATTTCCTTCTAAAACAACATTCAATTTTTCATTGGCAAGCATGCGAAAACTCTGCTTTATGGAACGTACTGAGGTAACAATTTCCTTCAGCAACTCGACTTGATTTATTGAATCCGTAAAGTCCAGTTGAATACTATCAAGCTCTGGCCAAACAATCTCTGTCGCTCCCAACTCTCCGCTCAATTTTTTGGAAATAAACGGAGCAATCGGGTAAAGAACTCTTATGAATTGAACTATAACCCAAGCCATTGTGTCTCGAACGTCTTTTTTCAACAAAGTCTGACTCAAATTGTAATTCTCTCTATTGCCATCTGTAAGAGCAGATTCTTGCAAAATCGGCTTCACAAACTCCATGTACCAATCGCACAAGGAATTCCAAATCCCTTGATAAATCAATCTAGCAGCATCATCAAACCTATAATTTTTGTAAGCTTCCTCCACGGCATCAACGGTATTCTTTGTTTCGAATATGATCCACTTATTCAGAGGATGTGTAACATCATTCGGGGCGAAGCTGTTATTGTAAACACAACCATTCATCTGCGCGAATCTCACGACATTCCACAGTTTTGTAAGAAAATTTCGCCCGGTTTCAACCACTCGGTCGCTCATTTTCAAATCTCTTCCCGGAGATGACATATACGCCAAAGTATAACGAACGGCGTCGGCTCCATATTTATCGCAAAGAGTCAGCGGATCTATGACATTACCTTTGGATTTGGACATCTTGTTTCCATGCTTGTCCCTCACTAATCCATGGATATATACTTCCTTAAACGGCACTTCTTTCAGGGCATACAAACTCATCATGACCATACGAGAAACCCAGAAGAAAATGATATCAAACCCTGTCACAACAATCATATTGGAGTAGAATTTGCGGAGATCTTCGTTGTCTTCCGGCCAATCCAAAGTAACAAACGGCCACATTCCTGACGAAAACCAAGTGTCCAAAACATCTTCGTCCTGAACCAACTTTACATCATGCTTGCCGTAAAACTTCAATGCCTGCTTGTTTGCGTCACTCTCATTTTCCGCAACAAATACCTGTCCGTCCGGCCCATACCAGGCAGGAATTCTGTGCCCCCACCAAATTTGTCTGGATACACACCACGGACGAATGTTTTCTAACCACTCGAAGTATAAATTCTCCCAGTGCTTCGGTATGAACTTAATTTTCCCTTCTTTTACCGCTTTAATTGCCGGACGAGCTAATTTTTCAGCATTTACGAACCACTGATGAGTAATCCTCGGTTCAAGAACAACTCCTGAACGATCTCCGAAAGGCAAAGTTTGTTTAATATCTTCTACCTTTACCAGAACTTCTTTCTTTTCCAGCAGATCAACAACTTTACTCCTTGCTTCAAAACGCCCCATTCCCTGGAACATTTCTGGAACTTCTTCGTTTAATTCCGCTTTTTCGTTGAAAATATCGATAATCGGAAGTTTATTTCTTTGCCCCACTTCATAATCATTGAAGTCGTGTGCCGGCGTTATCTTAACGACACCCGTTCCTTTTTCCGGATCTGCATACTTATCCTCGATCACTGGAATTAATCTGTCTATCAGAGGAATTTTAACCTTCTTTCCAACAAATTTCTTGTAACGAGAATCTTTAGGATTTACCGCGACAGCAACATCTCCGAAAATCGTCTCCGGACGACTGGTTGCGATAACAATGTAGTCACTTCCGTCTTCCAACTCATACTTGATGTGCCATAAATGCCCATCTACCTCTTTTTCGATCACCTCAAGATCCGAAATTGCAGACCCAATTAACGGATCCCAGTTGACCATTCGATGTCCGCGGTACAGCAATCCATTTCGGTACAAACTGACGAACATCTTAGAAACGGCTCTTTTACTTTTCTCATCTAACGTAAATCTTAACCTTGAGAAATCGCAGGAAATTCCCAGTTTTTTCAGTTGATTAATAATTGCTCCACCGGAATTTTCTTTCCAAAACCAAATTTCCTTTAGTAATTTTTCCCGAGTTAAAGATCCTTTTTCCACTCCGGAAGCGTAAATTTGCTTCTCAACCAACAACTGGGTAACAATACCGGCGTGATCTATACCCGGTTGGAATAAAACATCATACCCTTTCAGCCTCTTATAGCGGGCGACAATGTCTTGAAGGGTGAAACAAAGGGAATGTCCGATATGTAAACTTCCGGTGATATTCGGAGGAGGAAGCAAAACCATAAAAGGCTCCGCGTTAGGAACTCTAGTCGATGCTTCCATATCGAACGAAAAGTTCGATTCAAACGATTTCGCATCAAAAATCTTGTCTAACATATCATCTTCCTTTTATCACAAAAACTATAATCGCCCCAAAACTTTGCTATATTATACAGATTTTGCCGCGAAAATCCAATCCTTATCTAGGTAAATTACTTCCAACGCAAATGGTAAACCTCTTGCTGTCCGAAACTCTTCGCCAAGGCGATTACCCCGACATATTCAGTGGAATATCTTTCATAATATTTCAGTCCTTTTTGAACGTATTCATTGCGTTCGTCACTTGTTTCTCCATGCAAAAGCGAAACAAATTGTTGTGTTGCATAGACTTGCCCTACCGCAGTAACTGGTTCTAACCTAGCAGCCCTGTTGATATGGCCTCCGTAAAAATTCACTTTCTTTATGAACGGATCTTGAGCTACGAACACAGGTCCCGAGTGTAAAGAAATTCTCGCTCTGATCGGAAATGGAAATTCTGGATATTTCTTACCCAAGCTCTCTATTATATCGCAGTATCTGAGTCCAAAATCAGCTATTTTGGTTGCCGTATCAGCCACCGCGAAAATCGCGTCACCCCATGTGTTGAGCGAATCCAATTCGGTATTGATTTTTTCCATAGCTTGATTTAATTTCTCCAAGAAATCCAAAAATGACGGAACATGTTCATCCTGCAATTTGCTGTACCCGTGCAAATCCGAGAACATCATCGATTTTATGACTCTCTCCGGAGATTTTGAAACAAAAGGATCAAAAGACAACGAAGTTTTCTGCGGTTTTATGAGATTCGTGTCAATTTGATCTGTTATTCCATTTTCATTATACAACTCATCCAAATCAATCAAATGTAACGTACTGATATTGGACCATCTATCTATAAAATCAGCTGGTCCTCCGGGTAGCGAATCCGTTCTGGAATGCCAAACCGCCATAAGATGAGGATCTGTTGTTAAAAATTTTCCTCTCATAACCGCGCTTCCGTGCATTACATGATTAGAAAATCTATACAACATATCGTGTCCCAAATATCGATCTTCACAGGAAAAACTGACCGAATGCGCATTGGCCAAAGCTTTCTCAAATCTTTTCTCCCAACGAGGTCCTGCATGTCTGACATTATTTTCTATAAAATCCTGAATAGCGAAAGGCAAAACTATATTGACTTCACCGCCAAGCTCCTGCAAAGCTTCTATAAATAGAATATCCGCTCCACAAGATGCAGAACTATATCCAATCTTTGCGTTTATAGACTCCAACTTCTCTTTAATTATACGCTTCACATCCTCCTCTATATCCGGAGGGAACAATGAAACCTGGAAACTCGGATGGTCTATGGAATGTCCTGTAAAAACGACAATCGTCGGCGGAACCAAAATATCCAGAGCGGCGTTCGGAACTTTAAACCCAGCCTCTCTTAAAAAGTATAACTGCTGTCTCGCTGCAACTATACGTATATAATTGATTTTGTCCTTAGACTTCATTGCTTCTTCATACAACTTACAAGCCTCTTCTTCACGACCGAGCAACAATTGAGCCTCAGCTAAATCTATCAACTCGGGAAAATTAGCTTCAAGTCCGTATGGTGGTAATAATTTTAATACCGCTGCTGCCAACTGTTTTGCCTGCTCATCATCGCCTGTAAGCCAAGCCAACCAGGCCGCATTCATTCCCGTACTGGTTTTCTGATCTCTTTTAAATGAGGATAAATATAATTCTTTAGCAAGTTCTAAATCGCGACAATGATGCGAATATTTCCACGATTCTTTAAAAATATGTCCGACGTTCGCAATAACATCAGGTCTTCCTGTCCGCAAAAACGGGCTGGCGAGTAGAGACTCTACCGTAATCATTTCTTCTCCCGTTGCCTCTTCCAAAACCGGACTTACGTCTAATATAGGATAAAGTAATTTTCTTGATTCTTCCAATGCTCCCGTTTTCAACAGAACCAGGGAATATGCCTGTGCTATATTTACATTTTCGGGATGTTTTTGAAATGCTTTCTTGGCTATCATATGAGCCTTGAACATATGCCCAGTTGCAATTAAGCTCGTAATTTCCTCTTCGATCTCGTCACTGCTTTTGGATAAATCCTGTTGCAAAGATTCCTCGCCTTCGTCGTCCTCGAGATCTTCAAGTTTAACATTTTTCAAGTTCTTATTGATATCCTGATTACCAACCGTCGATCTTGTAATTGTACTGCTCTTAGTTTTTGCGGCTGTTTCCGCTGTTTTATCGGAAACTGTTTTCGCTTCAGTACCATCTTCTGCTACTTTTTCATCATCCTCTTTATCCACTTTAGACCTCGTATCTTGCCATTGATTCATCTTAATGTAAGAAAATTAATATTTGGTAAAACCCGACTAAAAATATCATTTTTCATGAATACTATTTGCGAGATTTTAAAAAAAATTTAACGATTAAGCATTATCATAAACGAAAGAGGTTGTATGAATTTGGATACGATATGGAAAACAATGGTATATCGGCTCACAGGCCAGCAAAACTGCTTATTGTAGATGATAACGAAAACGCACGCTCTCTGCTTAAAAGAAGACTTGCTATGTATGGGCATGAAGTTATGTCCGCGGCAAACCAAAGTGACGCATTAAAGGTTTTGCGAGACAATCCAGTGGATGTCATATTTCTAAACATGTTTTTAGATAACCAAAATTCGTCGGCTTTTCTGCAAAAATTAAAAAGCAACGATAGCTATCAGAATATCCCAATAATTATGATTTCCAGCAATGACGATACAGAATTATTGGTAAAATGTATTGAGGCCGGTGCCGAAGACTATTTGGTAAAACCATTAAATCAAACAATTTTACGTGCTCGTCTATCAAATTGTATTGCAAGAAAAGAAGCATATGACAAAGAGTTACAGTATATAGCACAGATTAAACAGGGACAGAAACAAATTGCGGCTCAAGAAAAAATGGCTTCAGTAGGTGTACTTGCAACATCGATTTCTAATGAGTTAAAAAATCCCCTAAATTTCGTCATAAATTTTGCGAATGTCAGCGCAGAAACCTGTTCAGAATTAATCAAAGACTTAGAATCCCAAAACCTTTTCACAGAAGAAACACAAAGAAAAATCCTCTCTAATTTAAGAAAATTTCAGAGTAACGTATCTAAAATATCTAATTACGGAAGGAATGCCGACCAGATTATAAGATTCATGTTGGACCAATCCAACACGGACAGCAGTCAGAAGCATCCTGCAAATGTAAATAAAATCATAGAACAAACCATAAACATGCTAATGTCATCATACAAGTCCAAGGGAACCACAAATTTACCTCGAATTATAACGGATTTCCCGAAAAACGTACCGCACATTGTCCTCTCGGTCCAGGCTTTCAGTAAGGTTATTTACAATATATTGGATAACGCCTTTTATTCCCTACAAAAGAAATATCCTGATCCAACTCTTTCTGAAGTAATGATTTCTGTTAAAAATAATCTAACCGATATCGAAATCATCATAAAAGATAACGGACTTGGGATAAGCAGCGAAATTAAAAATAAAATTTTTGAACCTTTTTTTACGACAAAAACCGGAGGAATGAACCCTGGACTCGGGCTATCAACAGCCTTAGAAATTATTCAAGATTTGAAGGGAAGTATATCGGTTGATTCACTTGAGGGAGAATTTGCTGAATTTAAAATAACTATCCCTCAAAAATAAAAATTGATAATGAAATTAACCATATATTAACCAAAAAATGCCAAACTATTAATAGTGAATGAGATCAACCTTTATAGGTAATTGAAAAAGGAAATAGAAATGACACACAAATTACTATGGAAACCAACAGAAGAAAGAGTTCAGAACAGTAATGCCGTTAAGTTCATCCAACTTGTAAAAAATACTTACGGTTACAATGGAAAGACCTTCAATGATTTATGGATATGGTCTGTTACACATCCGAAAGAATTTTGGAATGCCGTATGGGATTTTGGAGGAGTTATAGGTGATAAAGGTGGAAGATTAGCCAATGATGCGGAAAAGTTTTGGGAATACAGATATTTCCCTGATGCAAAACTAAATTTCGCAGAAAATTTTCTTCAAAGAAGGGACGACGGCCCTGCGATTATATTCTACTGCGAAGATAAAATAAAAAAGACATATTCGTGGAAACAATTATATGAAACAGTCGCCCGACTGGCAGATGCTTTGAAAAAAGCAGGAGTGAAAGAAGGAGATGTTGTCAGCGGATATGTCGCCAATATGCCTGAAACCACGATGGCTGCGTTGGCCACTATCAGTATCGGTGCAATCTGGTCATCATGTTCTCCGGATTTTGGTGTACCAGGAGCCTTGGACAGATTTTCTCAAGTAAAACCGAAAGTACTCTTTGCTGTTGACGGATATTATTACAAGAGCAAAATTTTTGATAATACGGAAAAAATTAAGAGTGTGGTGGAACAAGTCTCAAGCATTGAAAAAACGATTATTATCCCTCTCATAAATGCGGGATTGCCGGAAGAATGTCGTACTGAGGCCGTGATGTTCGACGATTTCTTAACTAAGGGAGAGCTGCCGGAACTCATTTTCAAAAAATATCCTTTTGCCCACCCTATATATATATTGTTTACCTCCGGAACGACAGGTGTACCTAAGTGTATTGTTCATGGAGCGGGAGGAACTCTATTACAACACAAGAAAGAGCAACTCATACACTGCGATATCAAAAAAGACGATATGGTGTTCTACTTTACCACTTGCAGTTGGATGATGTGGAATTGGACGACATCTATTCTTTCTCAGGGGGCGACTGTTATTCAATATGAAGGAAACCCTATGTATCCTAAGGTGGATATATTATTTGATATTGCGGATGAATGCGGTATGACATTCTTCGGAACATCTGCAAAATATCTGGATACAATTTTAACTTTAAATATTGTTCCTTCGAAAACACACAAACTGAAAGAACTGAGAACCATTGGATCTACGGGATCTCCGTTGTGCAGCGAAGTTTGTGATTTCGTCTACCGTGACATAAAAAAAGATTTGCATCTTAATTCTTTCTCCGGCGGAACTGATATTGTTTCATCTTTCTGCATGGGTAACCCGATTTCGCCGGTTTATTCAGGAGAAATGCAAGGATTCGGTTTGGGAATGAATGTTAAAGTTTACGATGAAAATCAGAAAGAATTACCTGTCGGTAAGCAGGGTGAGCTAACTTGTGTCACCCCTTTTGCATCTCAACCGATCAAATTCTGGAATGATGAAAACAATAAAAAATTGATTAAAGCATATTTTGAAAAATTTGATAACTGCTGGTGCCACGGAGACTGGCTTGAGAGGACTGAACATGATGGAGTGTTTATTTCCGGACGAGCAGACGCGGTTTTGAATCCGTCGGGGGTGAGAATCGGAACAGCGGAAATTTATTCTCAGGTACAAAAGGTCGAGGAAGTAGTTGAATGTTGCGCTGTCGGACAAAAATGGAACAATGACGAAAGAATTGTTCTGTTCGTGGTGTTACGTGACGGTATAAAATTAGATGACGATCTGAAGAACAAGATCAAGAAAGTTATCCGAGACAACGCTACACCAAGACATGTGCCAAGCAAAATTATTCAAGTTAGCGGAGTACCAAAAACTCACAACGGAAAACTTATCGAGATCGCGGTGAAAAACGTAATTCATGGAATCGAAGTGGTTAACAAGGACTCAATTGCCAATCCTGAAGTGCTGAATGAATTCAAAAATATACCTGAACTTCAGTCTTAAGGTAAAAAATTGGATTTTGGAAAGTTTCACCTTTTCGATATTCCCTTAACAAGGTTGGCGAGGTAAAATTTTTTTTGTGGACACTGATTGATTCAGACCAATTAACCTAGTCTATATGCGATAAATTTTGTAAAAAGCTACTTTCTGAGGCTAGAAATTAGTTTCTGAAAATCCTTCACGGAAATTTCTTCCGCTCTCACTAATCGCGAATAGCCTAAATTTTCTAAAATTTCTTCAATATTTCCTGCGTATTTTCGAAGAGTTTTTGCAAGCTGCTTTCTTCGATGCAAAAAGGCATCGTTCAGCACGGAAGAAAAAAAATTATAATCTTCCGTCACTTTTTTGGGCATAAATTTCACCACTGTAGACTTAACCTTCGGCGAAGGTATAAAACATCCTGGATCCAAATCAAAAACTTTTTCAACTTCGGATTTCCACTGAGTTAATACGGATAATTTCCCGTACGACTTTGTACTTGGCCTTGCGTAAAGCCTGTCCGCAACTTCCTTTTGGAACATTAAAACCAATTTTTCGTACTTATCAAAATTTGCAAACCACTTTGTGAGAAGAACAGTGGATACATTATACGGCAGATTCGAGATAATCACCTGTGGAGAAATTTCTTCCTCCCTCAGTTTTAAGGCATCTTTTTCTATAACTTCCAATTTTCCGTTGAACAACTCCGACAGCCCTCGCCAAACCTCCGCCCAACGTCTATCGATTTCTACAATGAACAAATTTTTTATCGGCCGTTTCAAAATCTCCAGAGTAATACCCCCAGGGCCAGGTCCGACCTCCATTACAACTTTACCCGTGAGATCTCCCGCCGAAGCAACTATCCTCCGATTTATATTCGCATCAAAAAGAAAATTTTGTCCAAACTTCTTCGTCGTTCGATTTTGAAAGGTATCAAATACTTTCTTCGCAGTCAGTTGATCAGAGCTGTGAAACAAAGTCTGACGTTTTTCCATATCTTTCGTCTTTTATCTTTATGTCAGCCCATTTTTTCAGCTCGAAAAACTCCCTATCCGAGAAAATACCGAACTTTTCATTGATTTTTTGATTACGTATATCGTCCAGCGTCGGCTCCGGAATCTTTTCTTCCCTCCGATCCAATATACAGAATATGAACAAAGCTTGCTCGTTTGATATAATCTGACTTAAACCATTAACCGGACAATGCTCGACCGCTTTTCGAACTTCAGGAGTCATCGTTTCCAAAACTGCGGACTGCAGACCAGAAACAGAGCACCCGATAGTACGAGCTTGATCTATAAAAGCTTTTGCATTCGGATAATGCTTCTTCAGCTGATTAATCAGAGACCAGGTATCCTGTCCGTTTGCATATTCCGGACGAAACACACCTACCTGAACGAAACGTAAATGAGTAATGCTATCCTTTCCAGCTTCTCTCTTATCTCGAAGTTGTAGAATGTAGAATCCTCTACTGTTCTGAACTACTCGTGCTTCACCAATTTTCATAGTTTTTAAAGCAAAATCCTCTTCGGGCGATAGTTGGCCTTCACGTATCCAGCCTAAATCTCCACCGTTTCCTGCGTCAGGACTCTTTGAAAATTTACGAGCCAACTCTCCAAATCTGGTATTCTGTGACACCATGCGATTAATCGTATATACTCTGTCCTTCATCGCTTTCATACTGCTGGAATCTGTAACGGGGAAATACATTCGTGACACAAGAAAAGACTCCTTCTCCTTGTTTTCCTTGATATTTTTCAAAATAGCTTCCAGCTCTCTTTCTGTTAAATTGACATTCTCTCCGTACCTAGTCTTAACGTATTCTATCCACGATAAATTAACTCGAATGCTGTGCTTAAATGCTTTCAGATTTATGCCTTTACTCACCAATAAATTCGAAAAATTTTTACTTTTCATGTTGTGGCGTTCAGCGATGCTCGCAAAAGACCTCTCAACATCTTTTTTTGAACCCCAGTCTACTCTGCCTACGAACTTTTTCAGCAATCCCCATCTTATTTTTTCGGTTATCATGTTTTTCAGTATTTCCACACGAAGCTCAGCGCTATCCTTCATACCGTAAACAAGCACTGCTATCTTTACTTGGTCATCCAAATCTAGCACCGTAATAATTTCACCGTTTACTATCGCAATGATACCCTCATATTTTACGGGCTGCTCTAAATCCTTCGCATGGATATGATCCACAACCACTGCCCCACATCCACACAGCAATAGCAAAAACTTGTTCATACTCTCTCCGAAGCTTTAAAACCAATCGGAATTATACTACAAAAGTCCGATCAATTAAATATTTCGCTTTTGTTTCTTAATATTATTCGAAATTAATCTTTTATTTTCTTTTTATCTCTAAGATAAATTCCGAAGTAAAGAAGTGAAAAGACAAAGAAGGAAAGAAAAGATGCTTTTCGATCATGAGTTAGCCTGGAAAGACCCAGCAATTTATCAGGAAATTTACAATAATTCTATCGCAGAAACCGAAAAATTTTGGGAATATCATAGAAAAAAATTGTTTCCGGAAAATTGTTATAACGCATCGTATAACTGTATAGATCGACATGCTGAGAAGAATCCAAACAAAACAGCTATCGTTTGGTATGGTGATGAATATTGCGAAAGACGAGAAATATCCTACGGGAAACTGTTGGAAATGACTCAAAAAATAGCGTCTGAACTTCTGCGCAGAGGAATACGAAAAGGAGACAGCGTCACAATTTGCATGCCGATGGTTCCGGAAAGCATAGCCGCAATGCTAGCATGCTGCCGTATCGGAGCTGTTCATAATGTCGTATTTTCCGGATTTTCAGCAACGGCGTTAAATGAGAGAATTTTCAGATCTTCTTCGAAAGTTGTTATCACCATAACTGGAAGCAATCGCGGAGGGAAATTCATTCCGTCCCTAAAAAATGTTCTGACGGCAACGAAAGACCTGGATGTAGATGTTCTCCTCGTCGACCATGTAGATGATTTTTCGATTGACGAACGTGCAATAGAACCAATTGTAATGGACTACAACGACGACATGTTCACACTTTACACCTCAGGATCAACAAAAGAACCAAAAAGAGTTTTTCATACTTGCGGAGGATATCAGTTATACTCAGCAATGACTTTCAAATATATATTCGATGTAAGAGAAGACGATGTTCATTTTTGCACTTCAGACATCGGATGGATCACTGGACACAGTTACATAACATACGCACCACTGTTTTTCGGATTAAAATTGGTTATATTTTCCGGAACTCCTATGTACCCGAAAGGCGGAAGATATTGGGAAATTATAGAGCAAGAAAAAGTAACCATTCTTTACTCTGCCCCCAGCGCAATCAGATGTTTGGCATCTCTCGGAGATGAAGTCTTGGATAATTACGATTTCTCGACTCTAAGAGTTTTAGGTTGTGTCGGAGAACCTATGAATGAAGCGGCATGGCAATGGTATTTCGATAATATCGGAAAAGGCAGATGTCCAATCATGGATACTTGGTGGCAAACCGAAACAGGAGGTATTATGCTGGCTCCTCTGTGTAATTTGGAGCAAAAGCCGTGTTTTGCCGCAAAACCGTTCTTCGGAATCGTCCCTGATATCAAAGATGATGAACTGATAATTACCAAAAAGAATTGGCCTGGATTATCTTCAAATTTCTCAAGAAATGATGGGAAAATTTATCACACGGGAGACAAAGCGATGCGAGATTCCGATGGAGATTTCAGAATTCTTGGGCGTATCGATGATGTCGTTAATATTTCCGGGCATCGTTTGGGAACTTCAGAAGTCGAAAGTGTCGTCAATGCTCTCGGAGAAATCGAAGAAAGTGCTGCGATAGGAATTCCGCACCGAATCAAGGGACAGGCTCTATGTATTTTCGTAACGACCACTACCCCGCTCGATCAAGAAAAACAAGAAAGTGTTTCGCAGGAAATAACTTCGCGTATTCGACAGGATATCGGAGCTATCGCAAAACCTGATCGAGTTGTATTTATTCCTGAATTACCGAAAACACGTTCCGGAAAAATTAAAAGAAATATTCTCAAAGCAATCGGAGAAAAAAAAGAAATCGACTATAGATGCCCTGATCTTGAATCTGTGATCAACGTTGAATGCGTAAAACAAATCGAAATGGCAATGTACAACGCTGTAAAGCTATAACCCTCTTAATCCCCGATCAATTCGGGGGTCCTCCCTTTTTAGTCTGATTTTATTATACACAATAATAAGTTTTTAAAGGTACTTTAACTAAGCCAGCAAGCACCTCGCGAAAACTTACAAATGGAGAGGGTTTTTGTTTTTTGGCGGAAAAGATATATCCCTGTCCGATATCTGCCCCGGCCTCGGCAACGCAGTCCAAAATTTCGGTTGTTTCGATTCCTTCCGCAATAACCTTGCAACCTAAATCATGGGATACCTGCACGGCGAATTTCATTATGGACCGAGCTTTTTTACTTGAAGGCGCCATCTGAACAAACTTTTGATCAATCTTCACAATATCAACCGGCAATTCCTGCAAAAAATTGAGAGTGGAATATTCTGTACCGAAATCATCTAGGGCTATTTTTACTCCACGTGAACGCAGCAGTCCAAGATTCTTTTTTATCAGTCCTATAAATTCCGGATTAGTACTTTCATTTACCTCCAAAACTATATTTTTTCTCGAGATTTTCAAACTATCCAACTTGCTTAAAAAATCTTTTGCAAAATTCGGATCGATGGCATCATTCGGAGTCATATTCACATACAACCGACTCTTAAAATTATAGTTCTGGAAAATTGATCCCACGATAGCTGTCGCGCTAGGAAATTCCGATAAAACTTCCTTTCGATACAGTGCCTCATAACCCACTACAAACTCGTTTTTTAGAGAGACCAAGGGCTGCAAGCGAATTTTTTCTATCATAATTGCCTTCTTCCTATATATAATTTAAAATGTACGATATACTATCATTACCGTAAAATTGTATATAATGACGTTTTGATAATTTATCAAGACCTTTCAAAAAATTTATTTAAATTTTTTGTGGTCAGTACAACAAACGACGGTCTTCCATGGCAGCATTGAGCGATGTTTTGGGTAGATTCCATTTGGCGCAACAAAGAATTCATCTCGTCAACAGACAGTTTTCGCCCCGCTCTCAGACTTCCGTGACACGAGATAGTCGATAAAATCAAATGAATCTTTTTCTCCAACGAATAAACATCTCCTATTTGATCGAGCTCGTCAGCAACATCATTTATTAGAGGCTTTGCTTCACAACTCCCCAAAATTGCGGGCAAAGCATTGACTATAATTACGTCCGAAGATAACTTCTCATACACAATCCCAAATTTAGCAATTAAATCAAAATTTTTTTCTAATAATTCAACTTGAACATCGGATAAAGGGCATACCTCCGGCAAAAGTAAATCCTGAGATTCCAATTTTGTATTTTTTTTCAGTTTTTCTAAAGTAATTCTTTCTGCCACAGCATGCTGATCTATAAGAATCAAGCTGTCATCATTTGCAGCAACTATATATGTGTTCGCAATCTGATAGAGAGCTGTACCAAAATCAATTTTATTTTCTGGATTTTTCCCTGATTTTTCAAAAATCTCAGGAATCGAATTCTCAATTACATCGAATTTTTGCATCTGCTGTTGCGAATCTATATTCTGATTTGGCAGACTTCTGTTTTTTTGAAGAGCAAATATTCCCGAATTATACAACTTTTGCTTGTTCTCATAATTTGACCGCAGCGAAACTCCTTGATTTTTAAAAATTCCCTGATTTCGAACAACATTCCAGGTCGGCATTGTCTCAGAATCTCTCAGGTTCATGATAGATACTTTCGCGGAAGTCTCGGAAAAACCAATGTTTGAACCACCTGATTCCATCTTGCTTTTCTGGTTAAACATGCCGTTGATGATCTCTGTGGAAGGTCGCGAAGAGCCGTAAGCTGAAATCAATTTTTTCAATGCAGAGACCAAAAAACCCCTAACCATCTCGCTTTCCTTGAACCTTATTTCCGTTTTCGCTGGATGCGCGTTGACATCAACCTCATCATAAGGCATGTCCAGAAACAATATTGCAACAGGAAATCTTCCGGAGTGGATGACTCCGGAATAAGCTGACTTCAAAGCTGAGGCAAAAATTTTATCCTTAACAAACCGATTATTTACAAAAAAGTATTGGTAACTGGAAGACGGCTTGTTAAAAGTCGGCACTCCTATAAACCCGTAAAGGGAATATTTTCCTTTTTCAATCTTTACCTCAAAGAGATTTTCCGCAAATTCTTCGCCGAAGATATCCTTGATTCTCCGAAGTAAACTATCAGTAGCTTCATATAATAACTTCCTTTTATCATTATCATACAAAGAAAACGAAACATTTTTGAAAGATAGGGCTATTCGTTTCAATGTTTGGCGACAAGCCTCATTTTCAGAGCTGTCGGACTTCAAAAATTTAAGACGTGCCGGCGTCGCGTAGAACAGGTCTCGTACCGTAACAGTCGTTCCCTTCGTTCTGGAATCGGGCTCTAACTCAAGACTCCCCTTCCCTTCGGTGTTGAGACACCAAGCCTCTCCGTTGTTGTTGTCGGAAGAAGTAATTGAAACCCGAGCAATTGAAACCATGGACGGCAAAGCCTCTCCACGGAATCCGAAAGAGTGAATGTTGAATAAATTCTCATCCGATAATTTCGATGTAGCATGACTCAGTATGCAGAGCTTTAGCGAATCCTTATCCATACCGGAGCCGTTATCACTGACGGAAATCAAACTTTTACCGGCATCCTCAAGCCTGATTTCAACTTCCGTCGCTTCCGCGTCTATGGCATTTTCAACCAACTCCTTTACGACCGATGCAGGACGTTCTATTACCTCTCCCGCAGCGATTTGATTAATCAGATTTTGAGATAATACCTTTATCATCTTCCCTATCTCAGCTGTACAATTAATGATATCAAGATTTTCTCAGATTACAAACTTAACTTTTTTCGTATTTTCCCGCTCAAAGCTATTCGAATACCGATTCTATAAATTCTTCCACAGAAATTAGCCCATAGATAACCTGGTAGATTTTCATGAAAATTTTTGTAGAACAACTTAGATTCGGAATAAATTTAGCCGAAAATACTCCTTCTGCCAGCGGTCCGTTCCAAACTTGCAGAGATCCTCCATCGGCGAAAAATTTTCCAAAAGACATATTGCGAGATTGCAAGCTCGAGCAGGTCAGAATGACGTCTCCCAGTGCCCCTACTTTTGTAAAGGTTTCCGCGCGGCCTCCGAAAGATTCGGCTATTTTCGTCATCTCTTGAATTCCTTCAACCATAAATCGCGCAGCCGCACTTTGTCCGAGATTTTTTCCAAGCAAAATTCCGCAACCTATCGCCAAAACATTCTTCAGTGCCCCGGCAACCTGTAACCCGATTACATCCTTAATTGGCTCTATTTTGAAATTTTTCGAGCTCAATTCCTTAGAAAGTTCTATACACTTTGCGAAATTTTTTCCGGCCAAATTAACCTTCGCCGGAAGATTCACAGAGATTTCAGCAGCAAATGAAGGCCCAGATAGAACAAAAATCTCATTTGATAAATAACCTTCAACGGAGTCAGAAAGCAACCGCTTGTTTTCCAAATCGAACCCTTTTGAGCACAAAACAAGTGGTATCGCAGAATCTTTCACATATTCACAGGTTTGCTTTACAAAATTCGCCGGCACCGCAAGAAAAATCACCTCAGAATCACTCAGGCTAGACTCATCGTCTGTATAAACAATATTTTCGGCAAGGACAACTTTCGGCAACGATACCGAATTTTCGTGATTTCGGTTAACGGAATCGACTATCTGAGAATTTTTCTCAACAACCACAACTGTTTCCGATATTCGACTGAAGCATTCAGCCAGAGCGGTTCCGTAACATCCTCCGCCGACAATCCCGATTTTTTTCAAAGCCATCCTCCTAACTCTCCCGAATCTTTTAACATTTTTGCAAAAACCGTTCAACTGTACGGAGGCTCTTTACTGCAACATAAACGTCATGGAAAACAAAAACATATAACTGTTTACCATTTTATAACAACTTGAATGTAAAATATTAAGCAGAGGTAATGAGAATTAATTATGACGAAAATAGAATTAAGCAGATTGAAAGAAATCAGCGATTTGAGATCAGTCTGGCCGCATGAGGCTTCGGATTTCACCCCTTGGTTGGCTCAGGAAAAAAATATCGAATATCTTGCCGATGTTATAGGTTTAGAAATCACTGTCGAGGAGAAAGAATCTTCAATAGGAGAGTTTTCCGCGGATATTTTGGCGAAAGAAACAGGAACTGATCGTAAAATTATTATCGAAAATCAGCTTGAAAATACTAATCACGACCATCTTGGAAAAATTATTACATACGCCGCAGGAAAAAATGCCAGTTATATTGTTTGGATCGTAAAACGAGCACGAGAAGAACATAAGGCGGCGGTTGAATGGCTGAATGAGAATACAACCGATGATATTGGTTTCTTTCTCTGCGAAATTAAATTATATCAAATTGACGATTCCAAAATAGCGCCGATGTTTGTCGCTGTTTCTACTCCAAACGGTTGGAAAAAAGAGCAAAAGCGCTTGGAAAGTAATGAAACGTCCAAGAGCAAACAAGATTATGAGAAATTTTGGAATGCTTTTTGTGACTACGCATGGAAAAATCAAAGATTCGCAAAAACCTTTCACAAACGTAAAGCACAACCTAATCATTGGTATTCATTATCCATAGGCACCAGCGAAGCTCATGTACAATTAATAAGATTTAGCAGAGCAAGTGCTGTTTGCGCGGAACTATATATTTCAAACAATAAAAATGTATTCGATCAGTTGTATGCTTGCAAAGATGAAATAGAGGAAGAAACGGGAATCAAATTTGACTGGTATCGTTTGAATAAAAAAAAAGCAAGCGTTATCAGAACAAATGAGAATTTTGTGTTTCAGAATGAAGACAATTTTTCAGAGGGATTCGATTGGCTAATGAATGTTTCAATGAAAATAAAAACGATTTTTCTGAAATATATGTAAAAAATCACCTCCGATTTTTCAGAAAAATACAGCTTGATTATGCAGATGACTTAGGGTATGTTCTAAACGGTTTTGGGTGATTAGCTCAGTGGTAGAGCATCTCGTTTACACCGAGGGGGTCAGCAGTTCAAACCTGTTATCACCCACCAATTGTGCGCCCGTAGCCCAACTGGATAGAGCGTCAGACTACGGATCTGAAGATTGAGGGTTCGAATCCTTCCGGGCGCGCCATGTAACTCAAGAGATGTTGGTTTGTTCGAAAGTTTTATACGAGAGTTTGGTTATTACGCGGTTTTCCTTTTTGCCTGTATTGAGGGAGAGATTGCTGTTCTGACTGCAGGTTTTTTATGCCGTCAAGGACTGATGACACTGCAAGGGGTCATTTTTGCTGCTTTTCTCGGCACTATGATCACGGAGCAAGTCCTGTATTTCGTCGGCAGAATTTATGGAATGAAATTAATTGAAAAATATCCGAAATTAAAAGAAAAATCCGGAAAAGTTCTCGAATTTTTAAGAAAATATGATTCGGCATTTATTTTCGGGTGTAGATTTGTCTATGGAATTCGGAATATCAGTCCCATTATGATTGGAACCGCAAATATTCCCCCGTTAAAATACTCTGCCTTGAACATTCCGGCCGCATTCGTGTGGGCGGTGATTGTTGCAGGTCTCGGGTACATGTTTGCTAATGTGTTGGAAAAAGCAAAAGACAACTTACAATATGTCCAATACGCAGCGTTGGCTATTCTGTTAAGCGCGTTGTTTTACTTTATCAATAAAAGAAGACGAAAAAGAAAACTCAAAAATCAGAAGAGAAAGTAATCAAAGTAACTAAAACTTTGGATGCTTCGTCTCTTCGATTAATATTCAACCTTATTTCTTTGTTCTACTAATTTCTCTATGGAAGAAGATGCCAGATTCTTCAAATGCTTCCGAGTATTTCGGGAAATCTTAACTTTTTCATTTCCGACCTCAATTGTCACGGATTGCAATCCATTAATGAAATCATTCGCCTTCCCTATGTTGTCTATCAGTTGCTGTTTTGAAAGGTTAGCACAATCCATCAGGCATTCCTTCGAAAAACTTTGGGATTGATTTTCCAACTCAGTCACTTGTTTATATATTCTCTGAGCGATTTCTATCTCTCTATTCAGGAAGAAATTAGGACTGAAATAATCAGGTCCATCCTCCGGAGAGAAATCGTTTCCGAGATTACTGTATTCCACAATATTTTTTAGATCGTGCGCAATATCCAAACATTCAGACATTTTTTGAATGCTTAAATGGATAAAAACGTCAGAATTCAGAACTCTACCCAATTTTGTAACTTTATCCGAAAACTTTTCGTTTTCGTGATCATAATAAAGCCAAGCTACACTATCCAACAAAGAATCTAATTTTTTTCTAAATTGCTCCGCCGGTATTGCATTAGGTTGTACCCGCAAAAATGACAGCATGGTGTAGTAAATTTCCAATAAATTTTTATCAGTAATTTCTTTTTTTTGTACGGAGAGATAATCATAAACTTTTTGCGCTTCCAAGTTTTCTAACATACTGATTTCTTTTTTCAAGTCTGTGATATTTTTCTCTATTACAGCCGAACTTGAAGGATTCGAAATATATGAAATCGGTTCGAGGTTTTCTGGAAGATCAGAGGTCTTTGCTCCCCAAAAAAATACTTTCACAACTAATATTATTATCAGCAGAACAATACCCGCTATACCTAATTTCTTTAACATTTCTATCTCCGACTTTTTCGTATTATCTCATCTCTTAGTTAAATAAAGGTTAATTGGCTCTAGAAAGAATTTCTTACATGGTTTAGAATCAAATTGTTTGTTTTAGTAAGGGGCTAGCATGACGGCGGAAGAGAATTCGATTTTCGATGAAATTAATGAAGAACTAAAACATGACGAAGTTCTGAAATTTTTAAAAAAGCATCAGAATGTGATTTCGTGGGTTGTTATCTTAATGATTGCCGGAATAATTGGTCATTCAGCATGGTACTCCAATAAGAAAAAGCAGTTAGAAATTGCGACCGTCAGTCTGCAAGATGAAATTTATTCATCCGCAATGAAGAGTGAGGCCGGAATAAAAAAGAACAAGGCTGCCTTGGAAAATTTAATAAAAAATGCTCCGTCTGAGCTGGTTCCGCTGATATCTCTTATCAAAACGGGACGTGAAATTACGACGGCAGCGGACAAGCAGAAATCAGCCAAGCTGTTGTTGGAATTATCAGAAAAGAGAGGAGTTGACGTCGTTTGGCGGGACCTTGCCGCGCTGATGTATATCTCATATAAATTAGAATCCAACGATAAATTGTTGGAACGTTTGGAAAAGCTGGCGAAGGGTGACCGTCCTTTCAGATTTACGGCAATGGAAAAAATCGCCATGATCCACGCCGAGAAAAAAGAATACACTAAGGCTGTCGAGGTTTTAAAGAAGATAACAGACAACAAAGAGGCGCCTGATTCAATGAAAAAAAGAATAACCAAGGTGATTAATTATATAGAAAATCATAAGGATGATCCTGAAGCGCTCACACTTGGCAGTATCGGTGTTAATGGTGTATCTGGTGGTAATAGTAAGTAAATTCGGAGGTAATTAGATGAAAAAGGTTGTTGTTTTTTCGTTTTTAGGGTTGATTTTGGTCAGTTGTACCAGTAAAGAACCGTTGAAAGGCATCCGAAAGGATATCATTCTTTCCGAAGTTCAAAATGAAGAACGCGATAATAATTTAGTTGTTCTGGATCAAACCTCCGTAAAGTTGAGTAAGAACTTGAATTTACGTTGGTCGAACGATATGAAATACGGATCTTCGAAGTCGCTCAGAATGGCCTCTTCCGCAGTAGCAGGAAACGGCAAGATATTTTGCATTGATACCGGAGGATTAGTTTACGCTTTCGACGCCAAAAGTGGAAAAAAGCTCTGGGAAAAGACAACAACAATTAAAGGAAAAGATGGACAGATTGGCGGAGCCCTGTCCTACAGTGATGGAAAGTTAATTGTTACCTCTAGCTTTGCAGAAGCTTTTGCTTTTGATGAGACAAACGGAGCAATGTTGTGGAGAATAAAACTTCCTGCTTGCTGCAAGGGCGATGGAATTACGATTTCCGACGAAAAAGTCTATTTACTCTGCGATAACAGCAGCTTGCAGGTAGTAAACATACATGACGGCAAGTTACTTTGGTCTCACTCCGGTATGATGATGGACACAACCTATATGGGAAGTGCAGGAGTCGTAGTTAAAGACGATGTCGTTTATTTGTCCTATCCGTCGGGAGAGGTATTCGCTTTGCTGGGCAATGGTTCCGTGCTTTGGAGCGCCATGCTTTCCAAATTCTCGTTTATAAATGCGGGAGAGTCTTTTTCGCATCCACGAGCATGCCCGATTATGAAAGACAATTTGATCTATTTTACCAGCGCGAACAAGCAAATCACTGCCTTTGATATCGGAAGCGGAAATATCATTTGGAAGAGAGATTTCGGAGGATTAGAGTCTCCGTTGGTCAGCGGAAACAGTATATTCGTAATCGACTCTTCGGTGGGGCTGGTTTGCCTTAACAAAGATAACGGAAAAATCAGATGGACTCGCCCGCTCAAGACGGAAGATAGCAGTTATTTTCGTTGGTTCAGTAAGTCTGAACCCTTCACGGAATGGTTCGGTCCAATTCAAACCGACGCTGGTCTCGTAGTAGTAGCATCTAACGGAACCGTGGCAACAGTTTCCGCAGAAGACGGAAGCGTAAAGTCGTACAAACGCTTGGAGAACTTTGGTCAAGAAATAACCGCACGCCCGATAGTTGCCGGCAATGTGTTGTATTTTGTATCAAGCGACGGTACGGTATTCGCTTACAAGTGATGCTATTTTCTCATTTCAGTAAGGCCCAGTAAATGTGTTCTCCAGAAAATAGTATTCCGAGGGATGTTTTGCTGGCCGAGCTTTCAGAAAATGAAGTAAGTATAATCTCGAACAAAGCGAAAGAGTTGTTTCTCAAAAATTCGGATACGTTAACAAAGAGCGGAGAATTAGATGAATTGCAGTTAAGCAAAAGTGAGATGCAATTGCTTTCATCGATCGCTCAGTGTGATTTCGAAAATATTTTTTCCAAAGGATCTTTTGTAAGAAAAATATATTTTTTGTATTCCATAATTTCAAACCGTAAAGAATCCATGAGAAATTCAGAAAAATCTGTAAATTCCTATAGATTTTTCCCTCAAATTTTAAAATTATCTAATCAAATCGATTTGTGTTTGCTATGGATATTGTTTGATCTTATAAAAACATCCGAACCCATAGGATATATTCCTCTAAAACCAAGCGTCGTTTTGAAGCTATATGCCAAGTGTTGCGATGTTGCGATCAAAAACGGAATGGTTGCTCACGTACGGCAAGAAAAATTAGCGAAATGCAGGGATTTTTTCTGTGATAGTGCCGAGTGGCTTTTGTCTCCATCAATCGACTGCCCCTCAAAAATGAGAAAAAGACATTTGGATTTTGAAAAGGAAATCCAAACTATCAAAAAAGCAATAAAGCGGAGCTGGAATAAGTAAGGCCATCTTTCTCCGTGAAACCCCCAATAACGATAAAACAAATTTTTTAGATATTCTTTAGAATTTCTCGAATTCCAGCTGTTTTTTGACATTTTCTTGGATTTATGATAAATTTTACGTAGGTAGAGTAGTGAGAAAATGACAGTTGAGATAAGAGGAGAAAATCTGATTTTAAGCGGAGATCTGACCGAAAATTTTTTCGTGTCCGATATCATTCAATCTCTGAAAAACAAGAAACGTTTGGTTATACAAAACGGTGGTATTTCCAACTGGAATCAAGAATCAGTTGTTACCTTATATTCAGGGCTAAATCAGTTACCTGCTTCAACAGATTTACAAATGAAAAATCTGCCGGAGGGAATGAGCCACTTGCTGAAATTAGCTCTGAAAACATCCCCTAAGGATGAGAAAACTATTGCATCAAAAGAAGATTTTTTTGAACAGTTGGGACGCAGAGGAATTGCTATTTCTCGTAGTATCAAGTCGGGTTTCAAATTTCTCGTTAAAATGATTACATCCTGGGAACGGCAAATCAGGGGAAAAGCGATCTATCGGAAAAAAGACTTCCTGATGTCTCTGGAAGATTGCGGTCCTAAAGCGGTTATGATTGTCTCCTTAATCAGTTTTATGATTGGATTAATTTTGGCCTTCGTCGGTGCGCTGCAGCTGAAAAATTTCGGCGCTCAAATATATGTAGCGAGTTTGGTCACCATCGGTATGACACGTATCATGGGAGCAGTGATGACCGGAGTTATAATGGCCGGCAGGACAGGAGCTTCTTACGCTGCAACGATCGGAACTATGCAGGTCAACGAAGAATTAGACGCTCTACAAACCATAGGAATTTCACGCATTGATTTTCTGGGTCTGCCTCGCATGAATGCTTTGCTAATGTCTATGCCGATTTTGGTTTTGATCTCGGATTTCGTGGGAATCTTAGGCGGTTGTTTTGTCTGTGTTTTTCTATGGGAAATTCCGCTGAGCGAGTATATACGTTATTGTACAATGGCGTTTAGTTTACAAAACTTTTTGGTTGGTGTTTTTCACGGATTTGTTTTCGGATTGGTAATCACTTTGTGCGGATGTTACTTCGGCATAACTTGTGGCCGTAATGCAGACAGCGTGGGTAAAGCAACCACAAATGCCGTCGTTTATTCGATCGTATGGATGATAGTAATGACGGGCATCATCACTTTGATTTGCGAGGTGCTTGGCATATGACTTCCCCGATTATTAAAGCTCAGAATTTAAGTATTGGATACGACAATCACATTATCATGGATCGATTGTGTTTCGAGATAAAACGGGGTGATATTTTCATAATAATGGGAGGATCTGGCTGTGGTAAAAGCACTTTACTGCGCACAATGATCGGATTATTGCCGGCTCTGAATGGACATGTCCTGGTAAACGGAATCGACGTAGTAACTGCTACCGAGAATAAAAAGAAACACTTAGTTACCCAATGCGGAATTTTATATCAGAGCGGTGCCCTTTTCAGTTCAATGAGCTTATTCGAAAATGTTGCACTGCCTCTGGAACAATATACTTCTTACTCGGAAAGAAAAATTTGTGAAATAGTAAGATTCAAATTAGCTTTAGTCGGACTGGCAGGATTTGAGGATTTTTACCCGTCTGAAATTAGCGGAGGAATGCGCAAACGAGCCGGCTTAGCTCGAGCTTTGGCTCTAGACCCAGAAATTGTTTTCTTCGATGAGCCGTCGGCGGGCCTTGATCCTGTCAGCTCCAAACATTTGGATGATTTGATTTTAGAAATAAACAAAATTTTAGGCATGACTATCGTTGTGGTAACCCATGAGTTGTCGTCTCTGTTCAACATCGGAAGGAACTGTATTTTCTTGGATAGTTCCGTAAAAACAATTTCGGCAAAAGGAAATCCGAATGATTTACTGAAAAATCCGCCGAATGAAAGAGTATTAGCTTTTTTAACTAGAGGTATGTCAAATGAAAAAAGATCCTAATAAGCGTCTGGTAGGTATTTTTTTGATAACTGGAATAATTTTCTTTGGACTGATTATAGGACGGGTTGTTTGGAACAAATATGTGTCCGCCAAAAAAGATATTTTTGTGATGTATTTTGACGAATCATTGCAGGGACTTAGCGAAGGCGCCTCTATCGTGTTCCAGGGAGTAGAAATAGGCAAGGTAGTTAGCATAAAACTGATTGCAAATCCGAGTGAATTAAAGTTTCAGGTACCAGTCTACGGTCATTTTAAATCTAAGGACTTTTTACCTCACAATGATGGATGGAATCTATGGGACAGTCCGAATTTATTGGAAGAATTAGTAAAACAAGGGTTACGTGCCCGTTTAACAACACAAAATTATCTGACTGGGCAGTTAATGATCGAACTTGTTATGCTTCCAGAAAACAAACTTGAAAAATTCGATAATCAAGATCCCAACTTTAAAGAAATCCCAACCGTCATGTCAAAGACAGGTGTTATCGCGAAAAGGCTAGATACTATGGATATAAAATCGATAATGAACAGAATTGATAAAGTCTGTAACGTCTTAGAGAAAGAAATTCCGGAAATACTGCCGGCATTAAGTTCAGGAGCCAAGAATCTGGATAATTTATTGAAAAAATTCTCCGCAAGAAGCGAAGAAACTCTCAACAATGCGAATAAAATGATGCAGGATATTTCAGATACGTCCCGATCTATCCAAAATTTAACAGATTATTTGGAGAGACATCCGGAATCAATACTGAGAGGAAAAAATTAGAACAAGAGGCAGGAAATGAAGAAAAATTGTTTAGCTATTACAATATGTTTTTTGATATCAGGTTGTATCCCGGGAGGAAGCAGCCAAAATTCGAGATTTTATAACACAATCTCGGAAATAGATTCGGCTTTATCTAGCACCTATACAAATTCTATCGCTGTTTTTCGAGTTCAGATGCCGAAATTTATGGACAAACCTCAGATTATCAGTCGAAGCAAAGAAGATATTCAAATTTCCGTTTCGGAATATAATCGCTGGGTCGAGCCTCTTTCCATCCTTTATACTCGAACCCTTATGGAAAACCTTAATTCATTGCTGCCAAACGCTCCCATAGAAATAGCCGCAGGAAATTATCAATCAAGTCGGCATGTGTTCGTTGATATAGTAAAGTTAGATGCATTGTGGAATTACAAAGTTATTTTGGATGCCTGGTATACAATAAAAACGGACAAAGATGAGATAATCGTTCGCCACAAATTTTCGGATTCGATTCCTTTGAAAAACAGTTATGCGAATTTGGTAAAAGCCCATAGCAAATTGCTCGGAAATTTAAGCAAATCGATCGCCAATTCTTTGATAAAATACGATAGAAATTAAATGAAACAGGGGTAAAACAGCGTCAAGTACTACTCAGCTTTTTCTCACATATTCTTTCAATAACGCATTTTTTCCCAAAACATTCGTAAAAAGCTATTTTTTTCCTTTTTTATTAAAGGATCCCAGCTCTTTATCGAATTTAAAAATGAATTCTTCGATCTTCGGAGCGACAAATGCTCTCCATTTGCTGCCTGAAAATACACCGTAATGCCCTACTCCCGGCTGCAGATAATGATCGTGCAATTCGGCGGGTAAGTTTGAACATAATCCATGAGCGGCGTAACTTTGCCCCGGCGCAGAAATATCATCTTTTTCCCCTTCCACGGTCATCAACGGACAGTGCTTGATCTTCTTCAAATCTATGGTGCGGCCTTTGTATTTCATGACTCCGCGCGGAAGTTCATATGTCTGAAACACCTTTTCTACTGTCTGCAAGTAGTAAACGTCGTCCATATCGAGCACCGACAAATATTCATCATAGAAATCGGCATGCTTCTTTATTCCTGCGACATTGTTGAGAATTTTATCCTCCAAAAACTGAATATGAGCCCTGTAGTGAGCGTCCGGATTCATGTTAATAAACGCAGTAATCTGAATAAATCCCGGATAAACTCTTCGCCCTGCTCCGACATGCCCTTCGGGAACCGTCGTTAGAAAATTTCTCTCGAACCAGGACAACGGATAAGCTTCCGCCAATTCATTGACCTGAGTTTTCTTAACTCTCGGATCGATAGGCCCTCCCATAGGAATTATGGTTGCCGGCATGCACGGATCATTATCTTCATCCATAACAGCTGCCAATGCCATGATCTGGACTGCCGGCTGACATACCGCCATCACATGAGTATTCGGTCCGATATGGTGCATGAAATCGATCAGATACGAGAGATATGTATCCAGATCGAAGCTGCCTGCTTCTAACGGAACATCTCTCATGCTCTTCCAATCGGTGATGTAAACTTCGCACTTCTGCAACATTCTCTTGACAGTGTCTCGCTGGAGTGTCGCAAAATGCCCGGAAACAGGAGATATAATTAAAACTTTCGGCTCTTTGGTCTCCACTCCAGCTTTTTTAAATCGCAACAAATTGCAAAAATCTTTTTTCAAAACAGTCGTCTGATAAACGGGAAATTTCTTCTCTTCGACCTTTATAGAATCTATGTTGAATTCCGGCTTCTTAACATATCTGCTGGTACGCAGAAACATGTCGGCAAGTCCTTCGGCAAAACGTCCCGCGCCAGATTCCATTGCAAACGGATTTTTTCTCAAAGAAGACCGGAATATTTGCGCAAGTTTTCTGTATGGCTCTAATAAGTACGAAGCCGTATCATATGCTGTATACATAAGCTATCCCCACTGTTTGTTATTATTGTGAATAAAAATTGTTAATTTATGGTTAATATTTTAAAAATAAATATGAATTGCCCCGAAAATATTTTATGATACTTGTAGGGGGTATGATCTTATGAAGTTGAAGTTTCTTCCTTTATTATTGATTTCTGCGTGTGCATCAACTCCAGAAGAGCCGGATCCGCATAGATGTTTCAATGAAGCAATGTTAGACGTAAATCTCTCTCTCGATAGGAACATATTGAAACCTGCATCTCATATTTATGGAGGCGTCACCAACGAGCCTGCACGTATGATGATCTCGAGCTTTCTTGATAACTTGAAAGAGCCATTTTACCTGATAAACTATACCTTGCAAGTTAACGGCGAAAATATGGCTTCCTCGTTTTTTAGATTTCTGATTAACTCGACAGTCGGCTTTTTGGGATTTTTCGACATTGCCGAACTAATAGGAGTTCCGAAACATTCAACCGGGTACAAAGAAACTCTGCACAAAATGGAAGTTCCTCACGGAGATTACATTGTGCTGCCTGTATTTGGATTTTCTTCGACTCGAGATACGATTGCCGAGCCGATATCTTGGTTTGCTGATCCCGTTACTTATGTTATCGGATGGCCGTGGGCTGTTTCGAAGGCAGCTCTGCAGATGGTGGTCGATCGACATGAAAATTCAGAAATGATCGACTCTACGATAAACGAATCCGAGGATCTTTACGCCAGAACTCGCAGCATGTATCTACAGAAATACGGAAATGGAGAAGATGTCCATTCCGCAGAGGATGGACCGTCTCCCGATGATTAGGAAAAATACTTTGTTTTTCCAGTGTTAGTCTCATATTAATTTATTCGCAAAAGAGCAGGTGTTCGTTCGATTTGTTGTGTGGTCTCTTTCTCCATCGTAATCTCTGTCAGAAATTAATTCTTTTGTTCCGTTTCCAAAAAATTATGTTGACTTTGCTCATCCAATATATTAAAAAGGTCACAACGTCCCCGTCGTCTAGAGGCCTAGGACATCGCCCTTTCACGGCGGCAACACGAGTTCGAATCTCGTCGGGGACGCCAGTCGTGGTTTTTGCCCGAAAAGTTATTAAATATACTGAAAATTGAGGATAATTTGGGTGTTCCAAATTTTTTGATTCTATCATAGGAAATTGGCTCGGAAAAACACAATTTTAGAACACCCTGTCTCTGTTTATGATTTCCAATGTTCCAAACAGCTAACGGTTTGCTTATAAAATCAAACACTTTTGAGCCGATTTCTCTTAAATTCTGAGTATTAACATTGTTATCTTCGATCTCTCTAGTTAATTCTTTGATCTCTACTTCTAGTTTCGCAATTTTCTCATTACACATTTTCATTACTTCAGGATTATCATTCTTTAAAAGTAATTCGAAACATTTTTCTTTCTCTTCCTTTTTGTTTTTTATTTCTTGTTCTTTGAGCTTTTTAATATTGCGCCAATTCTCTGATTCGGTTTGCTCTTTATCCTTTATAAGGGCTTGTATGAGAGAAATAGTTTTTGGATTAGGAGTAATCGCGTTCAAGATTTTTTCAAAATCTTCATGAATTACTCCTTGCCGGATGCCTTTACCACGCATAGGACATTCTTTATTGTGGCAGTGGTAATATGAATGTTTTTTCCCTGATTTGCTCGTAGATTTACTTGCTGTTAGAGGAGTACCGCAAACGTTGCATCTTACCCAACGACGTAATGGAAATTCTTCATCATTTAAATTATATTTCCTCACCTGTATACAAGATTTTTTCCGATTTAATCTCTCTTGTATTTTATCATACGTTTTTCTTGAAATGATCTCTTCTATTGCCCATTTCTGATAAGGTATATTCCAACGATCATATGCAAAACATCCCGTATATCTCTCATTTATAAGCATATTCTTTACGAAGTGTAGAGAAACTTTTGTAGGCTTTCCATCGTAACCTATTATCTCTTTCATTTTTAGATAATTATATACATCCTTTTGAGTATGAAATCGAAAATTAGCAAAACCTTCTAATGCTTCTTGTATGTAGCTTGCAGTGGGCTCTTTCCTTACACAATGGATGCGGCCATTGATTCGCTCCCTCTTATAGCCCGTTGGGGGATTCATTAACCAGACCCCCATTTTTGCATGCTCCTGCATGCAAGTTTTAGTTCTTTTTGCATTCTTTTTTCGTTCTAATTGACTAATACCTGCAGCCACCGTCTCCATAAACTCGCTTTCATCCGTATCATCAAGCGACATATTTACTGACTGCAAAGAATGTCCTAGAGAGGTTATGGCCTGTTTCAATATAAAATGATTTACTGTTTCTCGAGACCACCTATTAAGATCCTCTACCAATACTATACATTTTGTATTTTTTTTAGAGACCTCTTCTAAAAAAGAAAACATATCCATTAGAGCAGGACGATCTTTTTTCCCACCGGATATACCTTCCTCTCTAAAAATTTTTAATACATCTAAATTTCTGGATCTACACCATGTTCTGCATTTTGCTTCCTGACTATCTAAACCATTTCCTTCTCTTACCTGCTTTTGACTCGACACTCTGCAGTAAATTACAACACCGTTACATTTTAAATATCTCCCAGAATTCATTAATAAGCTCCATTAGAAAATCTCTTTTTTCTTCAATTTCTTTATCAGTGAATTCGTCACCAAATTCTCCTAAATATTTTCTGCATTCTTCAACCGATAACATCGGAAATACCTTCTGATGAAGGTTTTAATTCCGATGCTTTCGGTAATTAAAACAGATGTCTTAAATAATTTCATTTTTTCAACTTCTTTCTACTAACTGATTTTGTGTGAACAACTTTACCATTTTTAATCGTAAGGTTTATTTCTCCGTAACCAACTGATTCAATTAATTCATGTATTGATTTATCAGAAGAATAAACACTTTCTATGGAATCCACCTCGTTTCCTTTTTTATTAATAATTATTTTATCTACATTGTTGTTTGATGTGGCCTTTAAAATCTCTAGCGTTTTATCATCGATGTTCAATATATTAGCACCCGCTAATTGGAAATTGCGTGGTAATATTCTATTCAACAACCTATTTAAATTTACCAATAAATATGTAGACGGCAAATCGTCCAAAATCGATTGCTCATGCAATGTAAAGGCAGGAACAACATATACTTCATTTTCTTCTGTTAATATTAAAAAAGTATTTCCAAAGCCTGAAATTCTTGCGCTATGTACACAAGCATATTCTAGCCAGCTCATTCTGCAAGGATTTGCATAATCTTCCGTTACAGGTATTGTAAATAGTTTCTCTTTCACAACCTTTATAGTTCCAAGAGGAATTCCAAAATTTCTTAGAGTAGAAATAATCGAGATGAGGGCCAATTCAACAATTGAAAATTTTCTCCAACCTTGAGTGTTTGTACGACTATCATCAATTAAACCCATTTTGCACCAATGATTTATGGTGCGGTACGTCTGTTCTGTATCTTTTAATTCGAATCTTCTTCGACGAGAATCTTCTAACAGGGTTTTTCCCCCTAGTCCGTCTATTATTCTAGCGAGTTCTATAAAATGAGATATAATATATTCGCGCCATTTAAAATAGCTACTTTGTCGTTTATTCTCCATGCCTTTCCTTCCCAACATGATGCGTATGTTTATTAATGCAAAATATACATTATGGTTGAATTTAATTCAATAGATTATTTGAGACTAGCAAAGATATTTCTGACATTTATTCAGATTTTTATCACGTTAACTCAACGGAAACCTCATTTACTGCTGCATATGTCAGTATGTTTACAATTTCAAAAAGCAAATCATTTCCATCTGCTGTTGTATAAAAATTCGCACATGAAGTAACTGTCGGACTAATGTTATTCTTCCAAGGAGCTTCTTTCTTCAAATCGTCTTCGTCGTAAATAATTTTATCAGGAGTAAATTTTGATAATTCATCACGAATTATATTAAACTGCTTTGCTGTCTCTAACGCATCTTCAGCAGAACACTCTCCTGAATGCAAAAAATTAACAGCATAAGAAATATCCTTTTTGCACTTTTTCAATCTGACATCTACGGTAGATATCAGGGAAATCCAGATGTCTCCGCTGCCAACGTGTACAAACAGTTTATTATCTGAAGTATTTATTGTTAAACTCACTTTATTCTCCTATATAAAACTAATTGGTATATCCTTATAAACATCTTTCAAACCTTCTTGTATCTCTTTCCTTACTTTATCTAAAAATTCTTTAGAGTAATTTCTATTTTTAATAGCAAGTCGTTCTAAAAAACCAGGCATATTTCGAATATTTCTTGAAATTTGATCTTTTAAAGTACTTATTAAAGTTGGCAGATTATTCTTTAAATCATAGTTTTTACATTCTATTACTTCCAAGCGACTATCGGACAGCCTTCTCACGATATCGGGTTTTGAACACCCCTTAATTGCAGTCTTGATTCTTTTCCCTTCAAAATAAATATGATTCTGTTCTCCTCCTAATCTTTTCAAAGCAAGTTTTTCAAAGCTCCGTCCAATGTTACCTATTTCTTTCCCCCTCGTAGATCTCAATGATTGCTCAGCTTTTTTTAATTCCCACGCTTTTGATGCTCCACCGGCAACAACACCAGCGATTGCTCCCCATTTAAATCCTTCAGCTCCAGCAACTGCCATTGCTTTTATGGTTTGGTCAAAATCTTTTGTCTGAATTCCGGTCTTTACTCCGGCGATTACACTATCAATTAGACCACCGTAAAGTGCCCAATTGAGTCCTGTTTTGGCGGCGGCTGCAAAGACTACGCTCACCGTTCCCCCAGAAACGACAGAAACAGTTACCGTAACAAGAATAACTCCTGAACCAATAGCTACATCTCGAATAATCGGTTTTAAAATGTCCACATCTTGATTGGTGAGTTTTTGCACTACTGTTTTATTGTCTTTATCCAAAGTAAAGACGTATTTTGCTCCTTGAAACTGTTGTTCAAGTTCGCGAAGAGATTTCCCAAAATAAACATTGGAAAGAGAATTGTATTGCAATTCTTCGATATATTCTTGCGAAAGATATTTAACTTTGACTTCCTCAACCTTATAACCTTTCTTTTTCAAATTTTCCGTAAGACTCTCTGCAAATTTTTCTTGTAGGGATTCCGATTTTTGAAAAGAATCTAAATTTTCATCAACATTTTTGGGCTTGTGATTGTCATTCTCTGTCTGTACAGACTTTGATTTTTGGGACGCCCCCAAACTTTCGGTAACATCTTTTGATTTGTGATCATTGTTTTTTGCAACACCAAATAAATTGGTTAATTTCTCTATAATCCATTTCTTTAATTCAACTAATTTTTGTATAAACCAGTTTCTATTTGTCTCTTCTTTTGTTTTTATATTACTTGACAAACTGCTTTTATGTTCTATACGAGGCGGATTTTTATTTGCTGAATTTTGTATCTGTTTTTTTATTTCACCTATCGGTAACAAAGTGGCGGCGTAGGCATTTAAAATAGGATCATTTCCGACAGAAATCACTTTTGTAGTCACCTCTTTTGTATAGCGATTTTTTAGGGTTATTGTGTAAACTCCCTCGTTCGTATACCGGTCGCCATCTTTTGCTGGCTTATTGAAACGAACGTCCAATTTATTAGAATTATCTTCCAGAACTTCCTTTTTTACATTGATATCGAGGTATCTGGATTTCGTTAAATCAAGATAAAATCCATTTGGAGCGTACGTTGTCAATTCTTCCTGAGTCTTTGCATCTCTCAAAAAGATCATACAGTTGCCGTTTCTCACAGAAAAGTTAAATTTAATACAATAGTCGTAATTCCTCCATGACCACAATAAAGAAGAGTCATCTTTTATTCTGTAATTGAGAATGACCTCATAATCGCCCTCCTCAAAAAATGTAACATTTGTGTCCGCACCGACTGAAAGTGCTTTGAGATAATCGTTGTAAAATGTTGGATGCTTGAAATTCTGATAATCGATATAATTTATGCATAAAGTTCCAAGACCTTTATCTCTTTTATCATCAACTCCACCATCGGTAATAAAAAGGGATTCATTATCATTTAACCGGCTAATTTCCTGGTTAAGACGAAACCACAATGAAACTTTATCGCCAGTATTCTTCAAAAATATTGTTGGTTTATCGGAATCAACTATAACTTGCGTGTATCCATTTATGAAAAATATCCCAGCTCCCAATTATAGTGAAGGTCAGAACTATCAATTAATTTCCTATCAGAGTCTGAACTAACCCGGTATGTCATACCCAAATAATATTTTTGAGGATCAAAATCAGCATAGGCTACATTAGTAAATAACAGAATTCCGGCAAATAATGAAAAATTTTTTATCATCTTCTCTTCCTCCCGACTACCGATAAGTTTCGGACTTTTATAGAACTCTGAAATCCTCAAAACCCTCTGGTTATTTTCAGTAGTACTATCTAAGTAATTTTTATCAGAAAAGAGTTAAAATTCTGTTAATTTGTGTCTAAAATTTGAAAATTTCTTATTTTCTCAACAAACAAAACAACCTGGAAATTTTTCCCGTAATCAATAGGTCAATGGTTCGAATCCTACTTTTGGCACCTTTTCAAGAGCATTCAGTTTTACTCTACGATCATGATGCCTTTCCAGAAGCAACGAAGTGTTTCGATCAGTTGCTCGAGTCGTATATCACTGCATAGACCACGGTTTAAACAGCAGTCAAAAACTGCCTTACCGGCAGTTAACCAGACGCACAACCACCGCAGGCATACTAATATTTGCTTATGCGATTCCGAATAAAAACGTTACTTCGTTTGATGACACTGTTCATCTGTCGAATTGTCCTTCAGACGCGAAGCAATTTCTACTCCTCCAATAGTGAGAGCAACTACTGGTGCAGCTAAAACAAATACCCCTACCAGCATTTCGCCTCCAATTACAGAACCAGCTGCAGCAAGTCCCGATGTTAATCCAGCAGCAGAAACGCCTGTAGTACCGAGTCCATACAATGCAGCATAGGATCCAGCTCCACCAATTGAAGCACCCAATGTCCCACCAAAAAATTTCTTATATCCCTTACTCATTTTATAACCTCATTTATTGCAAAATCTCAGACTACCCAAAGCTCACCGATGGCGATAACATCCTTTTTCCGAAATATCAATCCCAGTTGCTCTCGATAATACATCTCGGATCGTTTATAGCAAATATTTGAATATATTAAAAGACTTTTTTGCAAAATATTAAAAATAATTGGCAACTTTTTTCTTCAAAATTCTACCTATTTCTGTCGGATGTAACGCTCCGTAAGACGTAAAAGTTGTTTTTATATCGGAATGACCTAAACTTTGGCTTACTGCATTAAAAAACTCAGGACGCTGTTTTTCTGCCCACTTCGCTATCGTGTGCCTGAAACTATGAGGACGCAGATATTCAAGACCTTGAGATGTGAAAGCTTTTTTAAAAATTTCTATAATTGTTGTGTTTGATTTTATCTCTCCATTTTTTATATTTTCCTCGAGTAAGTTACATTGATTAAATTGATTCTGGATAATTGGAAACAGTGGATCCTTACTTTTAAATCCGAGCTTGATTAGCTCTTGCCGCCATCTAAAAACATTTTCCGTGATATCCTCATCAAATGGCATGAAAAAAGCACAGCGTGTTTTTGCGAATTTTACGTTCATATCTTTTGGAGAAACATAAACCATCCAATTTTCAGAGTCTTCATCACAAATAAGATTTTTGATTTTCACTGTCTTCAATTCAGAAATTCTCAAGCCACACAAACACTGTAAAGAAATCATTGCTTTATTTCTGCGCTCTTCCATAGAATTTTCAGGCATCACTCGGATGACCTTGAAGATATCATCCAGCTTATAGCTCTTCTGATATTCAGTTGCTCTTGCTTCTTTTCGCTGATTTTTGGTTAGGTTGAAATAAGCCAAAATGTTATAATTTATTTTGCTCTTGTAGCCCCTCTGCCGTTCCAACCAAAAATAAAATTCTCTTATCGTTCTCAAATTATGATCCATATATGATAGGCTTTTGTTCTCTCTTGATAGCTTTTCAACATAATTATGAATGATCTTCTCATTAATTATTGAAAAATCAGCAAAATTCCGAAAGTCTTCGTATTTGTGCAGGTGTTCCATGACACTTAATACGGTCTTTCTGTCTCTCTGTTTTGCGTTACTTAAATATATCGCGTAGTCGTATTTAACTCGTTCATTTTTAGCGTTATATAAATTACTCATAACATAATTCTCCTTCATTGAATTCGGACTCACTTTCTTGCTTTTGATTATACTCGCCGATCCTAGTGTTTGAGGTAGGATTTGAGGAATCATATAATCTCGTCATTTCTTCTAAAGAGAAAACCTTCTTCAGTTGCGGATAATCTGCAAGTTTATAACTCCTGTTCATGATTTTTCGCGTGACTGGACATATTCCTTTCGCTTTTATAAATTGATTGCTCTGTTCCAGGTATATTTTTCTGAACAAAGGAATATGTGCTTCTTTACATGTTACACAGAAAAATTCTTCAAAATCTAAATGCTTTTT
>CACWKL010000003.1 GCA_902761495.1 uncultured Pseudomonadota bacterium | reverse complement strand
TAACCGATGATAAATTCATCTTGCATTTAAAAGAAAGTGAGGCTAGATTTAATCATAGAGATGACAATTTCGCTACTTTTATTGCAAAATTGTTCTTTGAAATAAAGTAAAATCAAAAAAGATGATGGTCTAGAGCCTTAAAAAAATACCCCCTAAAGTACCCCCTTTTAAGCCTAGCTTTGAGCAGTTTTTTTAAGACTTATTTAAACTAACCAAGATTATTATATACTGAAATTTGAGGAACTCAATAGACGACAAGACATAAAACGAGATTGATAAAAACAAAAACCTGGCGTCCCCTAGGGAATTCGAATCCCTGTTGCCGCCGTGAGAGGGCGGTGTCCTGGACCACTAGACGAAGGGGACAAAACTGGTGTCACTCTAAATCAAAAAATAAAAAAAATCAACAAATCGAATTCAGTTTTTAAACATTTATTTTTTTGGAATGTTTTTTTAGTAATTTTTTAGTAAAATCAACCGAGAGTGATGTGGTCGAAATTGAAGAACAAGTGATGCTAAGGTTTTTATCGTTGGGATTTTTCTTGTTGATTGTTGATGTTTTCGGGAAATCCGACGAATTAAGAGATTTTTCTTATACCATCGAGTTGTCCATGAAGAAAGACAGTTCGATTTTTGATGAAATGACAGAATTAGTTTCGGAATCAGAAATAAGATCTGAAATAAAAAAGTTAGCTATATTTGCTCAACAGGATAAGCCCGTCAACAGCATGACTGCGCTCAATGATAGATTAAATAAAGATATGGTTATCCTTAATAAAGATCTGCATAAATTCGGGTATTACAACGCTAAAGTAAAGCATGATGTAAAAGTCGATGAGGATAATTCCGTAAAGGTCTTCATAAAAGTAGATACTAAAAACAAATTTTCTTTGAATTTTTCGATAAAGTTTGTCGATCAAGATAAAGATTTCAACAGACATTATTCGGAGATTTTGAAAAATAAATTCGGTTCAGCGAAGGCATCGATGTCGGAAATTCGCTCAGTGATTGATAAAACTTTGGTTTTGCTGAAAAACAGCGGCTTTTATTCTCCGGTAGCAAGAAAGAAGAAAGTTTTCATAGATTATGACAATAATCTTGCATTTTTGGATTTGGAAATTATCTGTGGAAAAAATGTGAATTTCGGAGAAACAGAAATAGTTGCGTTTGACGGAATAGATGAACAGTTTATTCGCAATCGACTAAAATGGGATCAAGGAGAAATTTTTAGTACGGATAAAATAAATTCCAGCGTGGATGAATTGAAAAATACGCAAATTTTTTCTGTAGTTAAAATAAATCCAGTGGATTCAAAATTAAAAGGTCAATCTCTTCCTATGCGAGTAAAAGTCAAGGAAGACAAGAAACATATATTGGATATCGGGCTGATGTATCAAGGTGCCCGAAATATGAATTTTGAAAAAAAATCTCAGGCGACGAAAGGGGTGAAATCGATAGTTGCGAAGGCTTCTTGGACTAGATTAAACGCGTTTGGCGGCGGAGAGAAGTTGACTTTTAATGCTGAAGGAACTCCAATGAAGAGTTCCGACAAGCGAGCTGATTACGCATTCGAAGTGATTCTTGCACAACCGGATGTGTTTATGAAAAATGCAACGATGGAATATGGGGTCTCTCATCGACAAGAATTGACCAATGTTTTTTTTAAAAAGAATGAATGCCTTAATTTTAAATATACATTTCCTTTAACGGATGTTTTGTTTGCCGGAATAGGGATTTCATTGGAAGATAACTATATAAATTCGGATAAGATATTTTTTTCAAACGTAAATCCTGAGCGAAATCTGTCGCATTATTATAAAGCTCAATCTATACCGATTTCTCTCGTATGGGATCAAACCGATAGTTTGTTGAATCCTACATCCGGGTTTAAGCTTGAGGGAAAAGGGACCTTGATGAGATTGACGGGAGCTGAGATTAACGGCCTTAAATCTTATAGTCTTGCTTTTTCCTATAATCATTCGTTAGATAATCTGAAGAAAAATGTGGTAGCTTTTCGGGTTTGTAGAAAAGGTATTTTTTCCTCGGATATAGACAGAATTCCTCTTGATAAGAGATTATACAGCGGAGGTATAAATTCGGTTCGAGGATATGCAAACCAAATGGCCACGGAAATGGTGAAGGGCGCTGAAGTGACAATGGGAGGAAAAGCGCTTATCGAGTTCAATGTTGAATATCGACGAAAAATAAACTTAGATTGGGGGGTAATTGCCTTTTTTGACGGGGCTAAGGTTCATAACAATGAATCTAAGTATTTTGAAATAGAAAAGAAAAGATGGTTCTTTTCAGTTGGGGCAGGAATGCGATATTATACCAGTATAGGACCGATTCGTGTGGATTTTTCATTTCCGCTGAATAGAAGAAAAGGAGTCGATTCTAAGATGCAGTTTATAATGGGGTTGGGACAGTCTTTTTGAATTTAAGTGGATATTTGAATGTGAAAATAGTTAAAGTATTCTCGATTTTTTTCGCAATAATATTTTCAGTTTTGTTTTTGGCATTTTTAGCTTTCTATAATGATTCAAGCAGAAAGTTTATTGTTGATTATGCTGTTAGTTATCTGCAGAGCGATAATTTTTCGCTGAAGGTCGATGGTGCAAACGAAAAGCTGACATATATCGAAAAAGTGTCTGCGAAATTTTCGGGCAATTCTCTCGAGGTATACAATGTAAGTTTTGAGAGAGATAAACTGTTTTCGCGTCCCCGAGTTCAGATAAAGAAAGTCATCTTTTGGGCTTCCGTGCAAAAATCCGATAAAAAAAGAGAGGCTCAAATTGAGGGCCAGGAAAGTTTTAATCTCAATAAAACGCTGTCCTCTGTGGGAAAAATTAAGCTTTTCATCGAAAGTTTGAAGGTTGATGAACTGACGATTTTGTTCGGAGGTGACAGATATAGATACGAAAATTTGGAGTACAGATCAGAGGGCGGTTCAGATTCTGTGTCCATGAAAACGGGGAGATCGCATTTCAAATTTGTTCTCAGTTGGAGTAATTCCGTAACGTTAAACGGAGATTTTCAAAATCTTGAAGGGATTTCGGGAAATCTGCACATGGATTCCCTGAAAAGCAGTAGGCCGAAATATAAAGTTGAAGTTGAAAAATCCGGCTACAAACTTAATGCAAGCGGATCTTTTGCGGATAAGATGAATACGTTAATTATTTCGCAGGGGCAATTTCAATCCAATGGTAAGAAATTGAATTTCAACGGAAAGGTCTTTTTGGATAAAAGTAAGGCCAGTCTATCCACCAAGCTGTCTTTGAGCGATTTTACGGATGTAAGAAAAATTCCGACAGAAATTACCAAGAATTTCCAAGACATACTAACGGATATTGCAATCGAAAAGAAAGGGAACGGCATTAATTCGCAGATTGAATTTAAAAAGGACAAACGTAAGCTGGGAAATTGCGACATAGTTTTGCAAGGAAAAAGTTTAACGGTGAAATCTGATATTTCCTGGATTAAGTTTTGGGGACATGGGGTGAAAACTTTGGATGTTTACAGCAAAGATTTGAAAAATTTCACCATAGGTATTTTAGGGACGGATATTCTCGGAAAAGACATCAAAATCAACTCCGAAGTGCTTTACGGAAAGGATCTGACGGTTCGGAAGTTCGTTTGTGAGTTCCAAAAAGGGCAAATTTCTTTAGTCAGGCCTCTTGTTTTGAACAAGCACAATATGGATACCATGTTTAATTTTAATATCCAAAGTTTGAGCTTTTTAAATAAGTATTTTAAAATCAAGGGCAGTTTTGCCGGGGATCTGTTCTTGAAGAATGGATTGCTCGATGTTAAGGCGAAAGTCGATAATATCGTGAGCGAAAAATTAGGAATATTCAAAGGAAAGGTTTCTGGAAATTTGAAGAATTTGAAAATCAATGTTGGAAGTGCGAAGTTCCTCGATAATATTCTGGAAGCAGTAAATCTAAAAAAAAAAGTAACGAAATAACTTTTACCGCGAAGCTGAATGGTAATTCAAAAATAGCTTTGAATGGAACTTTAGTTGACGATGTTTTAAGTTTTTCGGGAAATATAAAAAATAAAAATACTGAACTGAAACTAAAAAATTGCATTATTAATTTAAAAGATCGCTCGTATCGAATTTTTTTGAAAGTTATCGGAATCAAAAAAACGGGAACGTTACAACTTTTGGTATCCGCGAATAAAATTTATGTAGTAGCCCAAAATATGTCAGTACAAGATCTGGGGAAAGCGTTTGGTAAAATCCTTCCGCAGTGTTTAATAAATGGAAGTTTTGAGTTGGCACCTTCTCAAGATTGTTTTGCGGGAAAGGGGCTCTTCAGAGTAGAAGAGTTGATATCTCGGCAGAGCAAAATTGATATTGATTTAAAACAAGATCGAGAAGGATTGTCGGTTCAAGGAAATTTGTCCAATGCCGTCGACAATTTGCGATTGGAAGCTCTAGTTCCCGTTCTTATTAAACGCGACTTAGATCTTCTGATAAAAAAAGATTCATCGATCAAGATATCGATTAAGGGAAATGCTCACATAGAAAATATTTTTGAATTTCCCGATGGAATAACCGTAAAAGGAAAGGTAAAATCTGATCTGAACATCAGCGGAAAGATTGATTCTCCACAAATTCGAGGTAATATAGAATGTTCGGATACCGCAGTTATCATAGCCGACGTGGTTTTAAAAAACGGAATGATAAAACTCGTCGGACAGGATAATAAATTTGTCATTTATGATTCATATTTTGTGGATTCTTACGGGAAGAAAGCGACGATTAACGGTGATGCGGTTTTGTTTTTCTCTGATAATATCCCTAATCTGGATACGGATTTGCAGTTGGGATTTGATAATTTCAGATTATTCGACACGGATTCCATGAAAATAAATATTCTGGGTAATGGAAAGATGGAGGGTCCTATTGATAACTTAAAATTATCCGGAAATCTGAAAGTTCCACTGTGTGAATTAATATTTTGGGAAAGTGGAAATGATGATCAATATAAAGATATCACCGTTATGAACGATATCTTTTTGAGTAAAACCAAAAAGGAGGAAGATGATTTTTTCTTATACGATATAAATTTGGAAGGTCAGCGGATAAAGATAGTAGGTAACATATATAAGTTGGATTTTGCTGGAAATCTTCATCTGGGAACCTATAATGAGAAGGCAACGCTGTCAGGAAGTGTTGATTTGAAGGAGGGCAGATTGAATCTTTTTGGTAAGCGTATGATATTTGAAAAAAGTAAAGTTAAATTTTTTGAACGTTATCCATTTGATCCGAAAATGAAAATATCTTGTTCCAGGGATATAGATTCCATGAAAGTTGTTTTAGATGTGAAAAACACCCCGGGAGAGGGAATGTCTTTGGATTTACACTCTCATCCCAATTATACTCAGGACGTCATTTTATCTCATATGATGTTTGGAAAATCCAGTAAAGATCTTTCCGTCGGAGAAGCTGCTCAATTGGCGCATGCTGTAAACAGTATAAATAAAAAGGGGTATATTTTCTCTGTTTTAAATACATTTCAGAACATAGGTTTGGTTGATAGCCTGTCGTTTTCTTCGGATAGTAAATCATCTTCGTTGTACAAAAATTCACAGACATCTTCTGATAAAATTAATGTAAGAGCAGGAAAATATCTAAGCGACAATGTATACATAAGCGTTAACAAAAAAGGGGAAGAGACCAGTTTTGATGTTGATTTGTCCGTAGGTTCTCATACTTCTCTTAAAGTAAATACTTTGGGCGAGGTTGGTGTTAATTGGAAGTTTAGATATTAGTAGTGAGGGGAGATAATTATGAGAGAGTTATATCATTATCCGTTGGATCCGTTTGGAAGAACGGCAAGGATTTATCTACAAGAAAAAACTCTGGAATATCAGGAGATAGAAGAATGTCCTTGGAATAGAAAGAAAGTATTTTCCGAAAATCACGTTTTTTCGGATTTGCCCACCTTAATTGAAAATGACGGCACGATTTTAGAAGGATGTTATCCTATCGTCGAATATATTGAGCAAACCTACCGATCAAATTCCCTGCTTGGTGATTCTCTGAAGGCAAAGGCCGAAGTTCGCCGTGTTTCTTCGTTGTTTAATGTGAATTTTTTTGCTGACGTTACGAATAACATTATTTTTGAAAAAGTAATAAAAAAATATATGAGCAAATCCTCTCCAGACTCTGCAAGTATCCGTAAAGGTAACAGCAACATAAGGCAGTATTTTGATTACATAAGTTGGCTTACGAATAGAAGAAATTGGCTGGCGGGGGAAGAGTTTTCTTTGGCAGATATTTCAGCCGCAGCCCAGGTATCCTGTTTGGATTATGTAGCGGCCATCGAATGGGAATCCTATCCTGAGGTAAAAGATTGGTATGTACGAATAAAATCCCGCCCATCTTTTCGTGATATTTTGAAAGACCGGATAGTGAATGTCATTCCTCCTACTTTTTATTCGGAGTTAGATTTTTAGCGATTTGGCGACGGTTTGCGAGAAAGACTTGAGAATCAGACTCCTTCTGTATATAATGAGCACGCTTTATTAGAGGTTTTAATGTCAGGACATTCGCAGTTTAAAAATATTATGTATCGGAAAGGTGCTCAGGATGCAAAAAGAGCCAAGATTTTTTCGAAAATTTCCAGAGAAATTACAGTTGCCGTGAAAGAAGGCGGAGTTGATCCGGAGAGTAACACGCGGCTCAGGTCGGCGTTGCTGAGTGCGAGATCCGAAAATATGCCGAAGGATAATATCGAAAGAGCGATAAAAAAAGCTTCCGGAGGTGATGCATCTGCCGATTACCAGAGTGTCAGATATGAAGGATACGGTCCAGGTGGAGTTGCTATAATTATTGAAGGTTTGACTGATAATAAGAATCGTACGGCTCCGGCAGTGCGTTCGGCTTTTTCTAAATTCGGAGGAAGTTTGGGCGAGACGAATAGTGTCAGCTTTCAGTTTGATCACATCGGATATGTTTCCTATCCGAAGACCGCGGGGTCGGAAGATGAAATATTTGAGCTTGCCATAGAAGCGGGAGCGGATGATATCATTACGACCGATGAAGGATTTGAGGTCATTTGCGCAATGGAACAGTTGACAGCCGTTCGCGATAGTTTAACTCAAAAATTGGGGGATCCTTTAGAGGCAAAGGTTACTTGGAAGCCCAAAAATACCATTGCTGTTGATGAAGGTACCGCCAAGACTTTGTTTAAGTTGATCGAGATTTTGGAAGACGACGATGACGTCCAGACCGTCATTGCAAACTATGAACTTCCCGAGGGCTTTGAACTGGATTGATTTTAGAAATACCCAACAACATCAATTTCTCGTTATAATCAGAACTGGTGTTGTGGGGGGGCTTTGTTAATGCTGACACATCGAATCAAATAGGTTGTCATTTATGGTGAGTTAGCACTTAGTTCACTTGATCTGTCGAAATCTCTTCCCTGACTAATAGAAAATCCCTCCAGAACTCCCTTTTTTGAGATGGAGACCTCAGCAGGTATGCAGGGTGAAAAGTCGGCATAATTTTTGCCGAAATTCCTTTCGTAGTGGTCCAGCGTCCATGAAGTTTCATAATTCCGTCTGTAGTCTGCAACAACGCCTTCGTCGAAGTTCCTCCGAGACAAACCACGACTTTCGGATTGATTAAAGAAATATGCTTCAACACGTAAGGCCTGAATAAAGCAACCTCCTGAGTATTTGGAGTTCTGTTTCCGGGAGGTCTCCACGGTAGAATATTCGTAATGTAGACCTTGGTTCTGTCCAAACCGATATCAGCCAGAACCTTATCCAGCAACTGTCCGCTCTGTCCTACAAAAGGAAGACCTTGCTTGTCTTCTTCCGCCCCCGGAGCTTCTCCTAGCAGTAGAATGTCTGCTTTTGTGTTTCCCATGCCGAATACCATATTGGTTGCGCAGTGTTTTATGGAGATATCAACTTTAGCCATTGCTTCTTTTAATTCCGCAAGTGTGGATATCTTGTTACTCGAAGGTCTGGAAAAATTAGTCTCTAAAATATCAGAAACTCCCATGTCAGAAAACCATTTCAGAACTTCTACTACTTCCTTTTTTTCCATACTTACCTACTTAAAGCGTCATCTATTAGCTTAATGGTATTTTGCACTCCATACAATACAATAAAAGATCCCATGCGAGGGCCTTCTTCTTGTCCGAGAAGATTTTTATACAAACACATAAACCAGGCTCTCAAATTTTCGAACTCGTAATGCTTTCCAACCTCGAATACTGCACTTTGCGCCTCTTCGGCTGTTACATCGGCAGATAAGTTTTTCAGCGAAGTTCTCAGCTCTTCCAACGCCTTTCTTTCTATATCACCAGGAACGGTATACTTTTTCGTAGGCCTTACGAAATCCTGGTAATAATTTATCGTGTGCTCAACTAATCTATCCAAAAACGGCCTGTTTTCAGGAGTCGCATCTTTGATATATTTCTGAATAAATCCCCATAGGGTAGATTTATCGTCGGTGTTGCAAGCACTGACCAAATTCAACAACAGCGAATAAGAAATGTTTTCTTCCGCTTTCGGGGGATTTCCGTTGTGTATGTGCCAGACCGGATTATCTATTTTTTTATTCGGAGTTTGAGTCTCAAAATTGCTCAAATGGGTGACATAATCGTCAATCTGTCTCGGAATGACATCGAAATAAAGCCTTTTCGCGCTTTTTGGCGATGCAAACATAAAATTGGCCAGACTTTCTTGTGGTGCATAGTGCAACCATTCATCGATGCTGAGTCCGTTTCCTTTGGATTTGGAAATCTTTTTTCCTTCTCCATCCAAAAATAGTTCGTAATTGAATCCTACAGGAGGATTTCCTCCTAATACTCGACAGATTTTCGAGGATAGTTTCACGGAGTCAATTAAATCTTTGCCGGACATTTCGTAATCAACATCCAACGCAGTCCAGCGAGCTGCCCAGTCGACTTTCCACTGTAATTTGCAATTTCCGTCTGTTACGGGAAGTTCCGTCAGAGTTCCGTCTTCGTCTTTGAAAACTATTGTACCATCGTTGACTCGATATTCTTCGACATTCACCTGCAGCACCTTACCTGTCTTTGGGGATATCGGCAGGAAAGGACTGTATGTTGCTGCACGCTCTTCACGAAGGCTTGCAAGCATGATAGATAGGATTTCTTCATGATTTTGTAAAACTCTGAGAAGAATTTCGTTAAATCTTCCGCTTTTATACCAATCGGTTGAACTTTGAAATTCGTAATCAAATCCAAACGAATCCAGGAATTCCATGAGCTTATTGTTGTTATGTTCACCAAAGCTGGCGTGGCATCCGAAAGGGTCTGCGACGCTCGTCAAAGGGAATTCCAAATATTTCGCAACCAATTCTTTGTTAGGAATGTTATCCGGAACTTTTCTCAGACCATCCCTGTCATCGGAAAAAGCAAACAATTTGGTTTTCATTCCGGTAAGACTCTCGAAAGCATGTCGAACGAATGTTGTCCTGACAACCTCCCCGAAGGTTCCAATGTGAGGCAATCCCGAAGGACCGTATCCTGTTTCGAATAGGGCATACCCTTTTTTCTTTATGCTTTCACGATTTAATAACTTTCGAGCTTCTTCAAACGGCCATGACTTAGCATTCTGATAAACATCTTCGTCGAAAGTTTTTTCAATCATCTTTTTTCCTTTTTCTTTAATAAAAAACAAACTCCGCCATTATAGGACTATTATTTTACAAGGTCTATAGTCTTTACGATCTCGGATATCGTCGGAATTTCAGATAATACGATTCCGGATTTGTTTTGAGGACCGAATATTATGGTAAAAGGAATTCCCACCCGAGAGTGTTCTCGGATAAAATTCATGACCTTATCATTTTTTTTGGTTATATCGATTTCCACAAATTTAATATTGTTCTCGTTTATCTTCGTCTGCACTCGGTTGGATTCAAATTTCAGTTTGTTGTATTTACAAGATAGACACCAGTCTGCAGTAATATTCAGGATGACGACATTGTTTTGTTGAACAAGTTTTGAAACCTTTTCAAGTTGGGCGAAGTCCGGTGTATTTTTTTGTGGAATATTTATGAAAATCGCAGAAGCAAGCAACAATATTGCGATTGAGTTGTACTTTTTCCTGAATAATAACATTGCAGCCAACAGCGCGAAGCAAATAACGAATATTTCGATCAGACTAATGCTTCTGAATAATACCCAGCTCAGCCAAACAAAAGTGATGACGACTCCCCAATTAATAACGCGGTTTAATATCGGGTTTTGAAATATCTTTTCGAACGGAAATTTATAAAACAATGCAAAGAAATACGGAAAAGAAAATCCTGTAGCTATTGCTATAAATATCGAAAATAGATTTATAAATGATTCTTGTATCGCGAAAGTCATAGCAGTTCCCAACAGAGGAGCAGAGCAGGGGATGGCAACCATGGTTACTATTGCGCTAAAAGTAACATCCCGTATATTTTTATTCGCTATTTTGGATTTATCTAAATTTACATTCCAATAAAAATGCAATTTACCAAAACTAATAAGAGAAAGAATAAAGAAAAAAATTACCGTAAATTTCAGGAAGTATATGTTTTGAAAATGCAAACCCCAACCCACGATTTCGCTGGACAATTTCAACACGGACAGAATCAATGCAAGAATAGTAAAACTCAAATAATTTCCGATAATCGAATTAATTACGGTTTTACGCGAACTCATATGCCTTATTTTCAGAAGAATCACCGGCAATACGCAAGGCATGATGTTGAGAAGTAAACCTCCGAGGAATCCAAACAATATCATGATTATAAAAAATTTTACGGAAGTATTTTGTGAGGAAACATTGGGAATAAAAATAAAATCCTTGCTTATGACAGAACAAATGTTTTTGCAAACAAAAAAATCGAATTTCAGGACGTCTTTCTGATTTTTATTTAATTTACAATGAGTTTCGTATTTGTTTTCCAAAATTTTCTTAAAATTCCCTTGATATTTGAACTCCTTGGACTTTGATTTTGACACAATTTCAGGGGCTTTAGCCAGTTTCCATCCTTTCGGGAGTTCGATTTTAAATGTTGCGACACCGTCAGAGGACAATTTCTCAAGTTTGAGAAGTACATCTCTTGATTTTAGAGCATTGGTTGGAAAATTTATAAAAATGGTTAAAACAAAAACAAAAAAAACATGTAGGAAATATTTCATTTTAGTAAAAAATTAACCCTCGCAGTGTACCATACAAGTATAGACCTGGATGGGATGATGAGCAACAGAGAGAATGATATACAAGATTTAACAGGGAAGATATTGCTTGCAACGCCTAATATTTCTGATGCATACATGAGCAAGTCAATGGTTTATATCTGTGAACATTCAGATAAAGGAGCTATGGGAGTCGTTATAAATAAAATACTGCCAAATATGAATCTATTACAAATTTTCACCAAGATGAATTTTGGGGATGTTGGAAATGTGGAAATCCGTATCGGAGGGGACCGGGATATAGACAAGGGATATGTGCTTCACACCAATAAGAATATATCAGAGAATACTATTGCTGTTCGCGATAACATACTCATGACTACTTGCGACAACCTAGTAAATTCTTTCGCCTTCATAATGGGGGAATCCGAACGAAAAATTTTGTGCATAGGGTGTTATCGCTGGGATTCTCAGCAGTTAGAGAATGAAATCACTTCCAATTACTGGATACCCATTCGTTCGGATGAAGCTTTGATTTTCGGAGATTCGTGTGCGGACAAGTGGAGCAAAGCTTTTCTCAAAATAGGTCTGCGTTTCCCGTTGTTTTTGGATAAGTTCGGAAGAGCTTGATTGCAAAAAATATTCCGAATTTTTATTGGATATAGTTAATTTTAAAAAAATATCATATTGTTTTATCTAGAAAAAGAGTTTTCGATTTATGTTTAAAGCAAAATATCAACTGGACATAACATCTAACAAGTTGTAGATTGGATTAGAATTTTTTAGGAGATTTATATGAAAAGGTGTCGTAATGGTAAGATAGTTGCAACAATTGGTCCCTCGAGCAACAGTGCTGAAGTTATTGAAAAGCTGTATCTTAGTGGAGTTGATGTTTTCAGGTTGAATTTTTCCCACGGAGATCATGCTGGCCACGAAAAAATTTACGATACTATAAGGTCAGTTGGACACAAACATCATTCTTTTCCAACAATTCTTGCTGACCTTCAGGGGCCGAAGTTAAGGGTCGGAACTTTTGAAAATAACAAAATTTTCCTGGAGGAAGGAGATATTTTTAGATTTGACCTGGATAAAACTCCTGGGGATACCAAGAGAGTTAATTTGCCGCATCCTGAGATTTTAGAAGCTCTGAAAGTTGGGACGACATTGTTGCTGGATGATGGTAAGTTGCGTTTTCAGGTTTTGTCCTGTTCCCCTGAATATGCGGAAGTGAAGGTAATCATTGGCGGACAATTATCCAATAGAAAAGGAGTTAACGTTCCGCATGTAATGTTGCCGATTCCTGCGTTAACGGAAAAAGATAGAAAAGATTTGGATTTCGTTCTAAAACTTGGTGTTGATTGGGTGGCGCTTTCCTTCGTTCAAAATGTTGAAGATGTAGAGGAAGCTCGTAACATAATAAAAGGTAAGGCGAAGGTTTTATCGAAAATAGAGAAGCCGTTGGCTGTTAAAGCGATCGAGCCTATTACCCAGATTTCAGATGGTATTATGGTTGCTCGAGGCGATTTAGGTGTTGAGATGAATCCCGAAGAGGTGCCGATGGCTCAGCGTTTGATTATAAATACGTGTCACAGAATGGGAAAGCCTGTTATCGTTGCTACGCAGATGTTGGAGTCAATGATTACTTCACCAAGTCCGACCCGAGCAGAGGTTTCGGACGTTGCAAATGCTGTCTACAGTGGCGCGGATGCAACCATGTTGTCGGCAGAATCTGCTTCTGGCCAATATCCTTTAGAAGCTGTGAACATGATGAACAAAATTATCGAAGTTACAGAAAAAGATCCTAGTTGCATAAGAAAGATTGAGGACGACACGCAATGTCCACATCAGACTTCATTGGACGCAAAGTGCAAAGCTTCGAAATCTGCAGCGATGTACAGCAATGCATCCTGTATCGTGATGTTCTCGGATTCCTTTGAACACGTAGCTTGTTGCGCAAGATTCAGGCCTACATGTCCTATTCTGTTGGGAACGAGTTCTGAGGAAGTCGCCCGACAGGCGGGATTGCTGTGTGGTGTCTATTCATTTGTAATAAAAAAGGAATTTGATCAGGATAAGCTCGGAAAAATTGCAACGACTGTCGCTATGGATCGAAAGTTCGCCAGGGTTGGAGACAGTGTTGTGATGCTGAATGATTTTGATAGCGATTCAGTTAATATTTTGAAGATTTAACAAAATAGGTCGAGGAAAATGAAGTTGGCGAAATGAAGAAGTTAATTTGTTTTTTATTTTGCTGTTTAGGTGTTTGGGCTCGTGACGTTCAAGAGTCCAAACATCAGTTTGTTGATGAAAATAAATCATTTTCTGAAAATTTGAAAAATCTGAACATTCCCGATTCTTTCAAACTTGAAGAGATTGTTATAGGTGATGAAAGTGCGCCTCATACCTTGGTTATATATTCGTCTTTCAGCTGTGGTCACTGTCGTAAATTTCATAAGGAAGAATTGCCCGAGCTAAAGAAACAATACGTCGATTCAGGGAAGTTGAAAGTTATTTTGCATAACTACATAGATGATCTCGGGGCGTTGGAGGCTGCGATTTTAATGCGGATTTTTTATAACAAATCTAAGGATGCCATTGGTTTATACAATGTGATTTTTGATTCTCAAAAAGATTGGATGAAATCCAAAAATCCTCGTGAATTTTTAAAGCAGATTTTTGTAAAAGCCGGATATGACAGCAAGGCAGCTGCGGAATATTTAGATACAAACAATCAAGAATATAAAAGAATTTCCGCAGGACTCATGAAGGAGCAACAGAGGGCAATGCACGTGTTAAAAATATCTTCTGTGCCGGCATTTATTCTCGATGGTAGAGTCCATCAGGGAATTCTTACGTGCGAAGAGATTGTTGAAAAATTAGGTATCGCCCCTAAAAGAAAGACAGCTGAGCACTAAAGTTTTAAGCGAAACTGAAAGAACAGAGGATAGTTTGTTGAAACAGGGATATAAGTTTTGTCCAGATTGTTTGTACCAAAATACTGTGATAAACTGCTCCTACAGATTGATTCGGTGTTAAATTATGAAAATTGCCTTGATAGGACGTCCTAACGTAGGGAAGTCTACGCTTTTTAATCGTTTGGTCGGCAAAAAAAATGCCATTGTCGGAGATATGCCTGGAATTACCCGTGACAGAAAAGTTGTAGATGCAGATTTCTTTGGGATTCGTATTCAGGTTATCGATACTCCGGGAGTAGATACTTTTTCAAAAGATGATCTGGCCAAATCTATGAATTTGCAATCGTTTGCGGCACTGTCGGAATCAGATGTTGTATTTTTCGTTGTGGATGCTATCGAAGGCGTGACGGAATACGATAAATCTGTCGCTACATGGCTGCGAAAGTCGTTTAAACAGTGCGGTAATCGTCCGGTTGTTGTGATAAAGAATAAATGCGAAAAACCATCGACGCAAATAGGCGTAACTCAATTGGGATTTGGCGAAGGTATTGCGATTTCCGCGGAGCACAATTTGGGATTTGATGGTTTGCTGAATGCGATAAGTGATTTTGATTTTCCCGAGGAGGAAGTTTCTGATGGGAAAGGGATTCCGTTAAAAGTTACGATTGTCGGGCGCCCGAATGTAGGAAAATCCACCTTGATTAACGCCATTATCGGAGAAAATCGTTTGTTGACAGGGGATAAAGCGGGGATTACTCGAGATTCTATTACTCTGAATTGGAATTATAAAGGGAGGAAGATTTCTCTCATTGACACGGCCGGGCAAAGAAAGAAATCGAAGGTTCAGGAAAAGATAGAAAACGTTTCAGTATCAGATGCTTGGAGATATGTGAAGCAATCTCATGTAGTCGTGTTGGTCATGGATATTCGTCATCCTTTGGAAAAGCAAGACATAACCATTGCACGCAAGGCTTTTGATGAGGGGAAAATTATAATTTTTGCTCTTAATAAAAGCGATATCGTTCCGAATGCTGAAGAAATTCAAAAAGATGTAGAACGTCGGGCCAAATATGAGTTTTCGCAGCTGTTGGGAGTTCCTTGTTTGCTGGTTTCCGCAAAAGAAAAGTTGGGACTTGCCAGAATTTTTAACAAGGCTTTTGATCTTTACGACAAGTGGAATATCAGAATTCCAACCAGTACTCTCAATAAATGGTTTCAGTGGGCGGTTGAGAAAAATCATCCTCCATTGGTTAATGGTATGCCAATAAAATTGAAGTATATTTCGCAAACCAATACGCGACCTCCGACTTTTGCTGTTTTTGCAAACCGCAGTGAGCATCTGCCGGCGAGTTACGAAAAATATCTTCTGAATAATTTGCGAAAATCTTTTGATTTTGACGGTGTTCCGCTGCGAATTTTCATAAGACAGAGAAAAAATCCTTACGTCGAATAGAAACTTATGATTCGGATTATCTATGAAAATATGTCGAGAAAAATTTTTGCGAAAAGTTGCTGACGGTAGTATACTTTAACGGTTTTTTAGTAATAAGAGAGAAATGGATCCGCTGAAGTCTAAGTTTCAAGTGCAACAGATGCGAGAATTGCCTCACAATCTAGAGGCGGAGCAGTCTTTGCTCGGCGCTCTTATGTTGAACAACGAATGTTTCGAGGATGTCTCAGATATAATATCTCCAACACATTTTTTTGTTCCGATAAACGGAGAGATTTTCGCCGCAATCAGTAAACTGATTTCTCAAGGTTTGGTGGCTGATCCTATCACATTACGGTCGTATTTTGAAAAGAGCGACAACTTACAAAAAATTGAGAGCGGAAGCTACCTGATTCAATTGGTAAATTCGGTGGTCTCTGTTTCCGGCATAGAAGATTACGCGCGACTTATCTACGATCTGTACAATAGACGTCAATTAATTCTTATCGGTGAGGATATTGTTCACGATGCATCGACTTTTGACTTAAATTTGGACAGCGAATCTCTGATAGAAAAGGCAGAAGCTCGGCTATACGATCTGGCTATGGATAATACTCGCGGAGTGTGCATAAGTTTTTCTGATGTGGCTAAAACAGCAATGCAAACTATAGAGCTGGCATATAAAAGCGATAATAAACTTATAGGTGTTACCAGCGGATTTATAGATTTAAATCGAAAATTGGGTGGACTTAACAGGTCAGATCTAATCATTCTCGCAGGACGTCCGTCTATGGGAAAAACCGCTTTGGCTACAAATATTGCGTTTAAAGTTGCAATGGATAAGTTACTCGGCAGGGAAGGGGCAGGGAAGGTCGCATTTTTTTCTCTGGAGATGTCTGCGGAGCAGCTGGTTTCTCGTATTTTGTCACAAGAAAGCATGATTCCTTCCGAGAAAATTCGACGAGGAGAAATCAAAGAGGAAGAAATAGGAAAGATCAGAAGCCTCCAGAAAAAACTGGCGAATATTCCGTTGTTTATAGAAGATACTCCGGCGATGACCGTATCTGCCGTAAGAACTCGTGCTAGAAAATTGCAACGAAAGGAAGGGCTGGATCTGATTGTTATCGACTATCTTCAATTACTTCAGGGAAATTCCGACCGTCGCAATGATAATCGTGTTCAGGAAATTTCAGAAATTACGCGTTCGCTGAAGGGCTTGGCTAAAGAGTTAAACATTCCGATTATTGCTCTGTCGCAGCTGTCGCGAGCGGTGGAAATCCGTGACGATAAACGCCCACAGCTGGCTGACCTCCGTGAATCAGGGTCCATCGAACAGGACGCCGATGTCGTTATGTTTGTTTATCGAGAGGAATATTATCTCGAAAGAACGAAACCTCAAGAGGGTACTCCGGAATTTGATAAGTGGTATACAAAAATGCAAAATGCTTACAATAAAGCCGAAATTATTATCGCGAAGCAAAGACATGGTCCCATCGGCACAGTGGAATTGTTTTTCGACGGTCAATTTACGAAGTTTGATAATTTAGCTGATAATAGGTAGAAACAGGTATAAAGAATGGATTTTCAAAAAGTTTTGGATAAAGTTGCGCCGCAAGTGTTGTCGGTTGCTGTGATAAATTTAGATAACATTGCTTACAACTATCATAAGGTTGAAGATGTGCTCGCGAAGGGCGCAATTGCGTCTGCTGTAGTTAAGGGAAATTCGTACGGCTTTGGAGCTGTTCCCATCAGCAAAAGGCTTTATAAAGAAGGCTGTAGAAATTTTTTCGTTGCTACCATAGACGAAGGAATAGAAATAAGAAATACACTTCTCGATGAGAATGTGAAAATTTTTGTTTTGAGCGGAGTTCTTGAAAATACAGAAGATATTCTGCTTAAGTACAAGCTGGTTCCCGTCTTAAATAATTGGATTCAAGCAGATTTGTGGGTGAAAAAAGCGGGGGCTTTGAATAAGAAGTTGGATGTTGCCGTCCATGTGGACACGGGAATGTCTCGTAACGGGTTTTTGGAAGAGGATGAACAACACAGTCTCAGTGATATCCTGAATAATCTGAATTTGCTTTTCGTTATGAGCCATTTGGCTTGTGCCGACGATGTTTCCAGTGAAATGAATAAAAAGCAACTGGAGAGGTTTAAAGTAGCGTTGAAAAAATTCGGAAATCCGATGTCTTGTTTGTCCGCGACCAATGGTATTTTTTTAGGAAAAGATTATCAGTTTGATATGGTTAGACCGGGGAAAGCTATTTACGGTTTTTGTATACGAGAAGATATGATAGGTGTCGTAAAACCCGTAATGGATATTTTCTCCAGAATCGTTCAGGTTAATCATCTAAAAAAAGGCGACACCATTGGATACGGATCAACTTTCACCGCACCTCGAGACATGACATCCATAACCATTGGAATAGGGTATTCGGACGGATTTATGAGAAAATTTTCGGGCTTCGGATGTGGATTTTTAGGAGGTAAAAGACTGCCAATGGTCGGTCGAATTTCAATGGATTACATAACTCTTGACGCATCGGAAGTCGATGAAAAATACCTGAAGCTGGGAAACTGGGTTGCACTGACTCATTCCCCCGATTATACCGTCGAAAAATGGGCGCTTGAGTTGGGAACAATTCCGCACGAAATTACCTGCCGATTGGGAAGCCGTGTCGAGAAAATTTACATCGGAAATGACGATCTTTGATGTGTTAGGCATAGGTATGGAGTGGGTTTGTGTTTCGGGTCGTTCGTAAATCGTTTTCAGTCAGAAATATCAGTCATTTCATTATCCTAATTTTGTTGTCGGTTTTAGCATATCTAATATTATTGGATGTTAATTGGACTTTGCAAAACTCCGGCGATGACTGCCAGATCTTAGGAACAATAGGAAAAGGGAAAGCCAGTCATGGTTGGGTAGGTATCGGTAGATTTTGGCCGCTTGGTTTAGCTGATTATTCAGTTTTGTTGTTTTTTTCCGAAACGCCGTCGATATTTCATCTTTTTCTGTTTAACGCATTCATTATGGTTAGCTCAGTTCTATTATTGTTTCATTTCTTACAACGGGAAAGCAGGAATTGGTGGATTAGCTTATTTTTTTCTATAACTTTGATTGCGATTTCGAGCTTTTTGCAAATACACATTTATCTTATATATCCTGAGAGGTTTATATTTTTTCTTCAAGCTGTTTATATGTATTTTTGGTGGTTGGGCTCGAAAAAACAGTCGTTGATGTGCTACTTCGTCGCTTGGGTAGCGATTACTTATTCTCTTTTTACCAAAGAGCCTATATTCGGTATGGTTTTTGTTATAGCTTTTGTTAACTTATTTTTCGGTTGGCGTAAGTTAACAGAGAAGGACAAAATATTTCATATCGCTCAATCAGTTTCATCCTTCTTTTTCATATGGTTTTATCTGTTCGTTTTAGCAAATATGGGCGTAGGCTCTAACCATATGTATGCTTTTGCATTTGAATGTTTAAAAAGTTCATTTTCAATCATGACGTCTTTCTTTCATCAGGACCCATTTTTGATCTGCATATTTTTGATGGCTATTGTTAGAGCTTACATGGTTTTTGGGAAGTCTGATAAAAGATGTTTGTTTTCAGATAGCCTTTTGTTTGGGGCTATTGCCTATATTATGGCCTATGTTTTATTGGGGTTCAAGTATTCGTATTATATATTTCCAGCTATTGTCTTTTCTCTTCCATCTTTCTCATACTGGTGTGGATATTTTTTGAAGAAAAGACGAAGTATAGCTTGTGCTATCGTAATCTGTTGTTCTATTTCGGTGATTCCATCTATTTATCAGTCATATAACTATGTACTTGATGTTTATAAGGGAAGAAGAGAAGACATGGCGTTTGTCGATAAACTTATAGACTTACGTTTGAATGGAAATAAATTGTATTATTTTACGAAAGGTGTTTCGTTGCAGAGTTTTACTCCAAGTAGCCGTTACTTATGTGCCTGTTTTTACAAAGCATGGAGAGAGTTTTTGAATTACCGAAAGGAAAATAGGGTTCCTCTCCTCGACGATGATATATTAATACCAATAGAAAATTTGTATGAGTTACCTCAGCATTGTGTTGTGATTTGTCCCCAAGACGTAGATCAGGCAAGCAAAGACTACCTTAAGTTCGGGTTTCATTTAATGGGATCTGCGATATGGACAGATGTATATAAAAGATAGACATCTCTTTTCAATGTGCGAATGTATTGGTGTATTTCGCAAGCCAATCTAAAATATTTTTCGGAAGTTTTAAGCTGTTAAGGATTTTTTCGTTATAACTTCTCAGCCATAATTTTTCATCGAATGTCAGAAGAGAGTAATCTATCAGTCTATTGTCGAACGGAACCAGCGAAATTGTATCAAAATAAATAAATCCATTCCTCTCTTCCGTCACGATCATATTTTCCAGACGGACCCCCATGTGATTTTCAATATAAACCCCGGGTTCATTTGAAAGCAAGATGTTTGCTTGCAAAGGTATTTTATTATTTCGAGAAATTGCAACGGGACCTTCATGGACATTTAGCATATATCCGATACCGTGTCCCGTTGAATGATTGTAATCCAAAGAATGTTGTTGCAAAAATTTTCGTGCAACGTTGTCTAATACCGCCGCAGTTGATCCTTTCTTAAGTTTTGCGCTTGCCACTGCAATATGTCCTTTGAGAACCAAAGTATAATACAATTTTTCCATTTCAGACGGCTGCTTTTTAGCCAAGGTTCGCGTAATGTCAGTTGTTCCGAATTTGTACTGTCCTCCGGAATCCAAAAGTAAAAATTTTTCAATTTTCTTGTTAGTATTCTGCGTCGGAATATAATGAACGATTGCGGAATTTTCGTCGGCAGCAGCGATCGTATCGAAACTGTTTCCGGTAAAATTTTGAGACTCTTTTCGATTCAAAAAAATTTGGTCTACGCAATCCAATTCGGAAATATTTTCGGTGTGATAAAACCAATACAAAAATTTTACAATAGCTTCGGAATCTTCAATCGCAATTCTCTTTATGGTTTCGATTTCTTCCGCTGTTTTTATGTATTTAATGTTCGGAATCGGATTTCTTACATCAACCAAATTGGGCGAATTTATGAAGGCGGGAGCTTCGCTAAAATCCAATCCGATTTTCGTAAACGAAGAAATGTCGCTCATTAAATCACGGATATTTTTTTCGCAAGAACAGAAATAATTATCATCAAAATAAAATATCTTTTCCTTGTTTTTGGTCACTAAAAGATAACCCAAAGATACGGGAACATTTTTGGTTTTTATATCACGCTGGTTTAATAGCCAGGCAGAAGAGCAGGGGTCGCAAATCAAATATCCGTCTAAATCGTTTTCCAAAATAATTTCATAGATTGAATTAAATTTAGATTCATCAAATTTCCACGAAATAATTTCTGATTCTCTTTGAAAATTTTTTGTTGCAAAAATTTCATCCAAATTTATTTCCGTAAAATCATAATTATTCAATTCTGACTTAGTTTTTTTGAGTAAGGAATGAGAAAAAAATCTCGGATCGAATGCAATTCTCGAATTGAACGGAACATTGTTTTTTATCCAACTAATTATGTCCTTCAGAGATAACGACTCTATCGAAAATTTTTTAGAATCTACAGAGATTTTTGCAGCTAATTGATATCTTCCGTCAACGAAAATAGCGGACTTATTTTTAGCGATAACTACCGTACCGGCGGAAGCTTTCAATCCGCAAAGCATTTTCAAAAAATCAGTGTTTTCTTCGTCATTGAAATTCGGATACAAACTGCTTTTCATGTACAACAAAGCATCGAATTCTTGTAACCCATTTTTCATCATTTCACAAAAAATTTAATCAAAGCAAATCCGATGATAACCAAAAAAATTATGGCAAGCAAAGCGATTTTTTTGTGTTTTTCGATAAAGTTCAGAACGTGATCGCCATACCTTTTGCAAATCCAGGACAAGATAACAAATCTTGTCGTTCGAGTTATGATCGACGCAGCTAAAAATACCCACAGATTAACTTTTGCAAATCCGCTTGCGATAGTAACTATTTTAAACGGAATAGGCGTTAATCCTTTCGCACAGATAATACCGAAAGCCCAAATATCTCTTCCCATATCTAAAACTAATTTGTCGAATTTCTCCGGCGTTATGCTGAACCAATCTAATATATAGACCCCTAAAGTTTTAAAGCAGGCATATCCGATGAAATATCCGAGAAATCCCCCCAAGACTGATGCCAAAGCGCACATGGAGGCGTAATACATTGCCTTGTGTTGGTTCTTTGCTACAACAACAGCCAATACAGGATCAGGAGGTAACGGGAAAAACGAACTTTCGATAAAGGATATAAACATCAAAACCCGAAGCGCATGCTTGCTTTCGGCTTGTTTCATCATCCAGTTATAAAGTTTTTCAATCATTTTCACATTCCTTTAATTTCAAAATTTTTCGCAAATTATTTATTCTTTTTGTATTTCAACAACGTTATCTATTCCGACAACCTCCCTAACATCCAAGACATCGTAAGACGAAAGATTATATTTTTCATGCAATATCAAAGTGCGCTTCTCATCGGGAAATTTCAATTCCACGGAATAATTCCCGTTTTTCTTAAACTTGCTTATCAGGCTTTTTACTCCCAGCAACCCTTTTTGGTCGGATATGGTGATGCGCAAAGTCATATCCAACAGTTTCGGTTTGGAATATCTTTGGGGTCGGTAAGCCTTTTTTACAAGATTGTCTTCTCCATTATAATTTTTATCAAATTTTTGGATGGATTCCGCACTGAATCTTGTTTGTCCATCGTTTTTGAAACAGTTTAATTGGATCAAAACGATGTTTCCGACTTCTAAAACTTCACGATTTTGATTATACACTTCTCCGAACAAAGTAACCTCGGCCGTTCCGGATATGTCAGACACGTTAAGCACGGCAAATTTGTTCTGATTTTTTGTCGTTTTTACGGTTACATTGTTGATGACGGCTACGACTTTTGTTCTTGAAAATTTCGCCGCTTCCGACAACAAAGGAAACTGAAATTTTTGAATGATCGATTCGTATTGTTCCAGAGGATGCGCCGAAACATAAAAACCTATTACGGCGAATTCATATTGTAATTTTTCAGATTCACTCCATTCGGAAACCTTTTTCAAATCCGGATAGGTATTTTGGAACAATGAAAACTGATCCTCTGAAACTTTCACTGACATAATATTGTCCAGCGAATCGAAGAGCTGTCTCCGGTTCGGATGCAGACTGTCGAAAACCCCGGCTTTAATGAAATTCTCAAAAATTTTTCTGTTAATGATTTTTTTTGAAGCATTTCTTTCGATAAAATCAAATACGGACGTGTAGTCTCCGTTAATTTTTCTTTCTTTCACAATTTCGTTAACAACGGCGATTCCTGCACCCTTAATTGCTGCCAAACTGTAACGTAGCAATCCATTTTCATAATCTATAATAAAATCACCTTCAGACAAGTTGATATCCGGTGGCGCAATTTTTATTCCGTTGCTTTTCGCGTCTTGATAATAAGCAAATAATTTATCGGCGTTGGCCATGTCGAGAGTCATGATGGCGACGTAAAATTCCATCATGTAGTTGGCTTTCAAGAATGCGGTTTGATATGTCAACAATCCGTACGGAGTCGAATGTGATTTGTTAAATCCGTAACTTGCAAACTTACTCATCTGTTCGAAAAGTTTTTCCGCGATGGATCTGTCGATACCTCTCTCTACGGCTCCGTCGATGAACCGCTTTTTTTGCGCCTGCATCTCCTCCTTGTTTTTCTTTCCCATCGCACGCCGCAAAATATCTGCCTGTCCCAAAGAGTATCCGCCTATGGATTGCGCAATTTGCATGACTTGTTCTTGATAAACCATCACTCCGTAAGTTTCTTCTAAAATCGGAACAAGTTTTTCGTGCAAGTATGAAATTTTTTCCAGACCATGCTTACAGGCGATGTATTTCGGGATATCGTCCATTGGTCCAGGACGGTAAAGAGCGACCAGCGCGATGATATCCTCAATTCTGTCCGGCTGTAATTTTTTAACGACATCCTTCATCCCGCCACTTTCGATCTGGAACACACCGACACAGTTTACAGCTTTAATCAAATCAAAAGTTTTCTTATCATCCAAAGGAATGGAATGACTTGTAAGCTCGATTCCTCTTTTATTTATAAGATCAATAGCTTTCTGAATAACAGTTAAAGTTTTCAGCCCTAAAAAATCGAACTTTATCAAACTGGCGGACTCTACATATTTCGTCGAAAACTGCGTCGACGGCATATCGGATTTAGCGTCTTTATAGAGGGGAACTATATCCTGCAAATTCTTATCTGATATAACGACACCCGCCGCGTGAACTCCTGGGTTTCTGTAAAGTCCTTCCAAACGTAGTGCAATTTCCGTGAGTTTTTGCACTTGCAGATCTGTTTTTATGAGGTCTTGTAGAACAGGTTCTCTGTCGATGCTCTCTTGCAAAGTTAAAGGGTTGGTCGGACTGAACGGAATTAATTTGGAAATTTTGTCTACAAATCCGTAAGGCATCGCCAAAACTCTTCCGACATCCTTTATTACTGCTTTGGCCTGTAATTTTCCGAAAGTCGTGATCTGGGCGACCGACTGATATCCGTATTTCCGTTGCACATACTCAATGACTTCTTCTCGGCGCGCCTGGCAGAAATCGATATCGAAGTCCGGCATGGAAACACGATCTGGGTTCAAAAATCTTTCGAAAAACAACTTGAATCTTATCGGATCTACGTCGGTAATGTGAATGGACCAGGCCACAATGGAACCCGCTCCCGAACCACGCCCGGGACCTACCGGAATGCTCTGAGATTTCGCCCAGCGCACATAATCGGCAACTATGAGGAAGTACCCGCTGAATCCCATTGTTTTTATAACGCCTAATTCGTACTTTAGACGGTCAAAGTACGTTTTTCTTTTCTGATCGTAGTCCGCATCCTTTTCAAAAACCGATAATTTTTCTTCCAGACCGTGACGAGCCATATCTTCGAGTTCATCATCCTGCGATTTTCCGCTTTCCGTTTTAAAAATAGGCAGCAACGGTTTTTGCTTCGTCAGCATAAAAGAACATCTTTCGGCGATATGTACGGAATTTTCCAGAGCTTCAGGAAGATCATGAAACAATTCGTTCATTTCCTGTTGGGTTTTGAAATAATAATCGGGAAAAGACGTCTGCCTTTCGGAATCGTATATGGTTTTAATCTGAGAAATACAAATTAAAACGTCGTGAGCTTCGAAATCTTCGGGAGTCGCAAAACAAACATTATTCGTCGCAAGTAGCGGTAAATTAAAATCATAAGCAAGGGAAATCATTTTCTCTTCAATCAGAGATTCGACTTCTTTGTTGTGTCGCGACACTTCAACATACAATCGATTTTCAAAATATTTGTTCAGATATTGGAGATATTCTTTCGCTTCATCGATGTTATTTTCCAGAATAAAAGCACCGAAAGACCCTTCTGCTCCTCCTGTTGCTAAGATTATATCCTGAGAATATTTTTCAAACAAATTCAGAGGAATTTCAGGATATAAATTCGAAGAAGGATGCAAATATGCGTTGGATATCAACTGAATTAAATTTTGGTATCCGTTTTTGTTCTGAGCATATAACAAAACGCTGGTCGGATGTTTTGTCGGTGTCGGATGTTGAATATTTAGCTGACACGCCACGATCGGTTGAATTCCGTGATCGGCACATTTTATGCAAAACTCCATTCCGCCGAAAAGATTGTTGGTGTCCGTCACTGCAACTGCCGGCATTTTGTTTTCTTCGCAAAGATGCACTAGCTTTTCAATCTTTATCGCTCCTTCGGCGAGAGAATAAGCAGAGTGAAGACGAAGATGTACGAACGGCGTCATTTTTCGATCAATTTCCCATCTTCTATGGAACACTGCCTGTGCATTTTTTTTGCGAGATCGTAATTATGAGTCGCGACAATTGCCGACATGTGATGGAATTCCATGATTTGCAACATATCATTAAACACGGACTGTGCTGTTTCCGGATCGAGATTGCCCGTGGGCTCGTCTGCCAAAAGTAAAACTGGATCATTGATCATTGCACGGGCTATCGCCACTCTCTGTTTCTGTCCACCGGAAAGCTCAGAAGGAAACATCGAAATTTTGTCCTTCAATCCCAACATTTCGAGAAAATGTTCCGCTTTTTCCCTAGACTCTTTCTTTTTTCTTTCCGCAATTAACATAGGTAGCATCACGTTTTCAAGAGCGGAAAATTCTTGCAGCAGATGGTGATATTGATAAACAAAACCAATCTTATGCAGACGCAAAAAAGTTTTTTCATCATCCGAAAGTTTTTCGATCGTTTTATCTTCGAAAACGATTTTACCTTCCGTAGGAGAGTCTATTAATCCCGCAATATGCAATAACGTAGATTTTCCCGACCCGGATGGCCCCAGCAACGCAATAACTTCGGATTCTTTCACGGACAGGGATACGTTTTCCAACACAAACGAATCCTTTAAGGAATACCTCTTACAAATATTTCGCAGTTCAATTATAATACCGAGCTTATCTATATCACGCATATCTTAATATTTCCGTAGGGTTTAGTTTACTTGCTTTTCGCGCAGGGTACAACGTCGCAATACAGGACAACAGAAGGGACACGCCGATGGTCAATACCACATCTATCGGTCTTATAAGAGAAGGAAGATGAGTCAAGAAATAAACTTCCGGAGAAAACACCTGAGTATGCAGTGCGGACTCCAACCATTGCTGAATATTTTTGATATTCATGGAAAAAAGCAATCCCAGGATGGAGCCGATAAAAGTTCCAGTAACTCCTATCGATGCTCCTACGGTAAAAAATACCCGAGTAATCGCAGACCTCGAGAGACCTATTGTTCTCAGAATCGCAATATCCTTTTCCTTATCCTTTACAAGCATAATCATGCAAGCGACAATGTTGAAACTCGCGACCAGAGTTATCAAGGTTAAAATCAGAAACATGACATTACGTTCGATTTCAACTGCACGCATAAACGAGCTGTTACTGGATTGCCAGTCAGTAATTACGAATGAATTTTGAAACTTTTCTTGAATTGACGACTTTATTTCTTTTATATTTAGAGGGTTGTCGGTAAAAATCGAAATTACACCGACACGGCCTTTCATTTTGAACAGCTTTTGAGATATGCCCAGAGGAATATATGTAACGGAACTGTCATATTCGTGCATTCCCGACTTGAAAGTCGCTATTAATCGAAATGTTTTCTTGCGAGGAATAACCCCAAATCCCGTTTCCTCCATTTCCGGAACAATCAAGATAACTTCATCCCCTAAAATTAATCCCGAACGAGATGCCAAGGAATGTCCCAAAACGATTTCGTTGTCATTTCCAAACGACTCCAGTGATCCAGTCACAATGTTGTTCGAAATAAGAGACTTATTTTGTAGGTCCGCTCGTCTGATCCCGTAGGTTAGCGAACCTTTTACACTTCTCCGATTCGAAATTAATGCTTGTTTTTCAATTCCAGGAACGACTTTTTTTATTCCCTTTATCTTCAACAATTCGTCGATTGTCTCGTCCAGATTTATCTCTTTAGTTGGGTAGACAGAAATATGTCCATTGAACCCGATAACTCTTTCCGTGAACTCTTTGCGGAATCCATTCATTACGGAAGTTACCACTATCAATGTTGTAACACCGAGCGCAATGCCGATCAAGGAGAAAGACGCGATTGCAGAAATTGCCCTTTCCCTTCCTTTGGATTTGATATAGCGCCACGCCAGCAATAGTTCGGTCGAGATCACTTTCCAATAAATCTCCCGATAACTTCATCGACGGATAATTTGATAATTTCTTTTGTTTTTCTGTTCTTCAGTTCAACAAAACCTTGAGATAAGTTTTTTTCACCCACGATTATCTGCCAAGGAATTCCGATCAAATCCGCATCGCCCAATTTTTCTCCGATCGACATTTCCCTGTCATCATATAGAACCTCTTTTGATTCGGACAACGCTCGATAAATCTTGTTACATATTTCAACACAATCTTTATTCGAAGTATGAAGATTCAATACAGTCACATCGAACGGAGCGACATGTTCAGGCCACATAATACCACGTTCATCATGGAAAGCTTCAATAATTGCGGCAATCAATCGGGAAACTCCGATACCGTATGATCCCATTTCTGGGTATAATTTCTGTCCGTTTTTATCGAGCACAAACGCATTCATCGGCTCGGAATATTTTTTTCCGAAATAGAATATATGTCCCACCTCAATACCTTTGGAAACCATCAATTCATTTTTCGGAATAGGGGAGGTTTTCGGGTCGTATTTCTCATCGGTAACGGCAAATATATTCATGAGTTCTTCATCCGACGCCGTGAGCAATTTCTTATCGTAATAAAGAGTACTCTCTCCTGTTTGCGCAAGAATCTGGAATTCATGACTCATATTTCCGCCGATCGCTCCCGAGTCTGCCTGTACGGGAATCGGAGTCAGTCCCATCCTTTTGAAGGTTCGAATGTAGGATTTGAAAACTTTCTTATAGATTTCCTCAGCTTCTTCAAAAGTTGACGCAAAAGAATACCCGTCTTTCATTAAAAATTCGCGACCTCTCATTACACCAAATCTCGGGCGAATTTCATCACGAAATTTCCAGTGGATTTGGTACAACATTGTAGGTAAACCTTTGTAGCTCTTTACGTATTTTCTGAAAACATCCGTAGCCTGCTCCTCATTGGTCGGACTGTAGAGAAATTTTCCGTCCTTGCGATCCGTAATACGCAACATTTCCTTTCCGTAGTCATCATATCGCCCACTTTCCATCCATAACTCAGCAGGTTGAATGGTTGTAAAATATACTTTGTTCGCACCGATTTTATCCTGCTCCTCGCAAATGATTTTCATTATTTTTTCGAGAACTCTCACCGCCAAAGGCAACCAATAATAAATTCCCGACGCTGCTTGCGAAATCATACCCGCTCTCAACATCAACTGATGAGACGCTATTTTTGCATCTGACGGAATATCTTTGGAAGTCGGAGCAAAAAACTCAGAAAATAACATAATTCCTCACTCAATATTTCGCATAAATATAACAATCTTTTCAGGTCATTGATAGACACCAATCAAATTTAATGAACGGTAATCGCCATAAGAGGATAAAAAAGTGGAGCGGGTGATGGGAATCGGACCCACGTACTCGGCTTGGAAGGCCGATGCTCTACCATTGAGCTACACCCGCAACGCGAATGCTAATCTATTAGATCTTATCGGAATTTGCAAGTATTATTTGTAAATTTACCGAAAATAATTTAGATTGATTAGCATGTCGATTCATATGAACAATGTTTTTTTCGAAATAAAAGATGGTTGTACTTATTTTAAGGTAAAGGTTACGACCAAGGCATCGAAAAATGCGGTGACGGGAATAAAAAACGGTGAATTGTTGGTCTGTGTTACTACTGTGCCGGAAAACGGAAAAGCAAACGAAGCGATTGTAAAGTTACTAAGTAAAGCATTTAAATGCGCAAAAACGAAACTGAATTTAATTTCCGGAGAAAAAAGCAGAAATAAGTTGTTTCGAGTCGACGAAGTTTTGGATTTTTCAAAATTTGTGCAGGATATGAATTCAAAAGAAATCAACAAGAAAACAAAGAAATAAAGGTGAAATAAAATGAGAAACGACGGCAGAAAAAATGATGAGATCAGAAAGATTGAAATTATTCCGAATTATTTAGAGCACGCAGAGGGAAGCTGCCTTATATCTTTTGGAAAAACCAAGGTTTTGTGCGCAGCTACTGTGGAAGAAAAAGTTCCTCCCTTTTTGAGAGGAACGGGGCAGGGGTGGATTACCGCGGAATACTCTTTGCTTCCAAGATCAACGGAAACCCGAACGGAGAGAGAGTCTGTAAAAGGAAAACAGTCTGGACGAACCCATGAAATACAGCGCCTGATCGGACGTTCTCTGAGAGCGGCGGTAGATTTAGTTGCACTGGGAGAAAGGCAGATAAAAATCGATTGCGATGTAATTCAAGCCGACGGCGGAACTCGTACTGCCTCTATATGCGGAGCTTGCATCGCTTTAGGACTCGCCATAAAAAAATTGGAATTGGAAAACAATCCGTTAAAACACTTGATTGCTGCGGTCTCCTGCGGAATAATAGATGGTGAGGTTCTTCTTGATCTCGATTATTTCGAAGATTCCAACACCGAGGTGGATGCAAATTTTGTAATGGTTGAAAACGGAGATCTTGTTGAAATTCAGGCGACAGGGGAGAAAGGCTTACTGAAGGACAGACAGTTTCTTCAAATGCTGACCTATTCTCGAGACGGAGTGGAACAGATCTTTGAAATGCAAAAAAGTATATTATTCTCTAAATAAGAAATTTCAACGATGAAACTGAAGTCAGAAACTCAGGATCAGGATTTATCGATTTATATTCACTGGCCGTTTTGCAAATCAAAATGTCCATATTGTGATTTCATGAGTGTTCCGAAAAACGATCCGGAAGAATACGATGAAGTTGAGTTTTTACTTTTAAAAGATCTTGAAGCAAGTTTGCAGGAATTGGAAATTTCGTCAATAAGAACGATTTTTTTTGGAGGCGGAACGCCATCCTTAATGAGTGTGAGGTCTATATCGAAAATCCTAAACTTTATTACGAAAAATTATAAAACTGATTCCGATATTGAAATATCGCTTGAGGCGAATCCCGCGACTTTTTCAAAACAGAAACTGAAAGAAATAAAAGAAGCGGGAGTTAATAGATTGTCGCTTGGAATCCAGAGTTTTCTGGATAAAAATTTAAGGTTTTTAGGTCGTATTTATAACTCAGAACAAGCGTTAAAAGCTGCCGAAACGGTTGCAAAAATGTTTTCCAACTACAGTTTCGATTTTATCTACGGATATCAATCTCAAACGATGAACGATCTCCAAAAAGATCTGACAAAAGCCGTGGACTTCGGCTGCCCACACATTTCATGCTATCAATTAACATTCGAACCGGGAACACCGTTTTTTCAGTCATTGCAAAGCGGAAAAATCAAGCAAATAACGGAAGCACAGGAAGTTGAATTTTTTAAATATATACAAAATTTTTTGAAAGAATTTTCGTTTAATCGTTACGAATTTTCAAATTATGCTTTGAAAAATTTTGAATCCAAACATAATCTGGCCTATTGGAGATATCAAAATTATCTCGGAGTGGGAGCGTCAGCTCACAGCAGGTTAATTTTCAATAACACAAAATACGAATTGAAGAAAATTTCGGATATTGATAAGTGGAAATCAAATTTATATAAAAATCTGCCGACTTATGAAGAGAAAAACCCATTAACGGATTACGAACAATTGGAAGAAATTTTTATAATGGGTTTGAGATTATCCGAGGGGATATCAATAAAAAATTTGAGATCGAGATTTTCCGAGAATATTCTGAATCCGATTTGGGAAAAAATAGATTATCTTTTCGATGAAAATCTGCTCGAAAAATCCAAAAATCGAGTAAAACTCTCTGAAATCGGAACACTTAAACAAAATTCTATAGTGGAATTTTTATTTAATTAACAAATTATCAATATCTTCCATTTAACCTTACATTATTATGAACAAGGTATTTAAGTTTAATAATTGTGGCTCGGTTAATTTCTGTTTAGGACATAGACAACGTCTTAAAAAGAAGTTTTTGCTATCTCCCAAAAGTTTTTTGGATTACGAAATTTTGGAAATGCTTTTATTCGGCATTTTTTCAAGAAAAGATACAAAGACTATTGCGAAAAATTTAATCCAAGAGTTCGGAACTCTCAAAGCAGTAATATTTGCTTCTGAGCAAGAAATCAAAAAGATTCCGGGATTGGGAGAATCCACGGCGATATTTTTCAAGTTACTAAAAGAAACTTTTGCAAGATTATCTTTGCAGCCGCTCAAAGAAGAACCGATAATTGCTTCTAATATTCACGTGATTGAGTATTACAGAAATCTGTTGTCACTGGAAAGAAAAGAACAATTCCGAGTTATGTTTATAAATAATAAAAATAAACTTATAGCAGAGGAACAGCTGCAGCAAGGAACTGTCGATCAGACGCCAATCTATCCGCGAGAGGTAATTCAACGAGCATTAGAGCACGGAGCGAGCGCTATTATCTTAGTGCATAATCATCCAAGCGGATCACCTTATCCGTCCAAGGAGGATATAATCGCCACTAAAAACTTAAGCAGCGTAGTTCAACGAATTAATTTAAAACTACTTGATCATATAATTATCGCGGAAAATTCAAACTATTCTTTCGCCGAGCACAACTTGTTATGAAAAGATTTGAGTTTTTCACCATTACAATATAGAATACCTCCCTAAGTGGCAGAGTCTGACAGTAGGTAACTATAATTGTAGGATAGATACAGATGAAATTTTTGGACAGGGCTAAAATATTTTTAAAAGCCGGGGATGGCGGTGACGGTTGTTTGAGTTTTCGTCACGAAAAATTTCTGGAATACGGAGGACCCGATGGAGGAGATGGCGGAAATGGCGGAAGCGTATATTTTGAAGGGGCTAGCCATCTCAATACTTTGATTGATTACAGATATCAGCAACATTTTAAAGCTCAACGAGGAGAAAACGGTCGCGGAGCAAATTGCTACGGAGCAAAAGGAAAAGATTTAATTTTAAAAGTTCCTGTCGGTACGGAAATTTTGGACGAATCGGGAGAATTGGTATTAGCTGATATCATTGAGGAAGGACAGAAATTTTTGGTCGCCAAAGGAGGGAAGGGCGGTCGAGGCAATACCAAATTTAAATCATCGACCAACCAAGCTCCCAGACGAGCAGACAAGGGAACATCCGGCGAAGAATTTTGGGTTTGGCTGCAATTGAAGTTGATCGCAGACATCGGACTGGTTGGGTTGCCTAATGCAGGAAAGTCGACTTTCCTCTCCGCAACAACAAGGGCTAAGCCAAAAGTAGCGAATTATCCTTTTACTACGCTTGTTCCTCAGTTAGGTGTCGTCAATATAGATGGTAAGGAACTTGTTATTGCGGATATTCCCGGATTAATTGAGGGAGCACACGAGGGAAGGGGGCTCGGAGATAAATTTTTGGCTCATATAGAAAGGTGTCTTGTGTTAATTCACCTGATCGATATGAACCAAGAGGATATTTTAGAATCCTATGAGAGGGTAAGGTGCGAATTACGGATATATGGCGGCAATCTGGAAGAAAAGCCTGAAGTTATCGTAATAAATAAAGCCGACGTTGTGGATGACGAAATTGCGGAGTGGATACAAAAGGATTTTAAGGAAAAATACAACAAAAATATCTTTTTTATATCTGCACTGAAAAAAGATGATAGAATGAATGAAGTTTTGCGGGAGGTCGCGTGTTTGCACTCAAAATATCAATCTTCAGAAAATCAGACAGAATCGAATGAGGCAGGTAACGCGTCAGATATAGCGGAAGAAGATTGGCAGGAGTCGAAAGAAACCGAAAATCTGACGTCCAATGAGGAAATTTTATGATAAGTTCCGGAAAATTGGGATATATATACGTAGTTTTAGGCGTTGTTCTTTATTCCTTTTCTGATGCGATTATGAAAAACGCGATGGACATTTACAGTATCCATCAAATAATATTCCTGCGGTCATTTTTTCGCTTTGTTCCGATTTTAATATTAATGTTTTTGGCGAAAAGCAATCCGTACTGCAGTCATCGAAAAACTGAAAATATTTTTCGAGCAGTTTTAGCCTCGTGCGGAACTTATTGCGCAATGATGGCTTATAAATATGCTGCAATGACGGATGTATTCGTAGTTGGAGGAACAACTGCAATTTTTGTAATTCCACTCAGCGTTTGGATTTTGGGAGAAAAATTCAACAAAATGAATTTACTTGCGGTTATTTTGGGGTTTTCCGGAATTTGTCTCGCTTTTCGTCCTGGAGGCGATATTTTTCAGTTTGGAATTTTATTTGCAGTTATAACAGCAATAATCTCTGCTTTTAATCAGGTTCTTATAAAAAGACTGGCGTTCACGGAGAACGAATTTACCATAATCTCTTATCATAATACTTGTTTGATTTTGATTACATTGATTTTGGGCTGGACTGAATTTCATTGGGTATCTCTAATGGACATTTTGATTTTGAGTTTAGGCGGAATAATCGGAGCTTTTGCTCAATATTTTATGACCAGGGCATTCAAATTGTCCTCCAGTTCGGGGTTGGCTTCTGCTGCTTATGCAATGTTGATTCCTAACGTGATCATAGATTACCTTGTATTTAATAAAATTCCTGATGTTTACATATTAGTTGGACTGATTTTGATTTTCAGCGGTTCATTCATTGCATTTAAATTGCAATCCAAATTGAAATAATAACCAGTTTTAGCGTGACGCCGGTAGTTGTAAGGTTCTTTGCTGTTTTATCGATTATTTTCTGGCTGGCCGATTTTACATAGTTTTGTATCTTCAAAAAAGCTCGCTTTTCTAATTGTCGAACACGTTCTGCCGAGAGATTCAAAATTTGTCCGATTTCTCGCAAAGATTTTGTTGGATTGGAGAGCCTATATAAACAGATAACATTGTATTCCTTCTTGGATAGTGTATTTAAAGCGTCATGCAGCACTTTTTTCCGGTAGCCATATTCTTGTTCATCAAAAACTTTACTGTCGGGGCGGGACTGTGCGTCCTCGATAAAGTCTATCCAGGTTGAGCCAGAAGCCCCATCATCAACAGGAGAATTTACTGAAAAATCTCTTCGACTGAACCTTCTTTCTGCTATTCTCGCGGATTCTTCAGTAACTCCTATTTTCTTTGCAACAGTTTTTATTTCTTCATCGGAAAAAGAGGACTCAATACCCAATAATTTTTTTAATTTTCTGAGTCCGAAAAACAATTTCTTATGACTTTTCGTTGAACTTAATTTTACTATAGACCACGAATTATAGATAAATTCCTGTATTTTGGCCTTTATCCACCATGCGGCATACGTGGAGAATCTATACCCAATGTTTGGATCGAAATGTTGCACGGCATGCATAATTCCTAAATTTCCTTCGGCAACCAAATCTGAAATCGCCAAACCATATCCGGAATATCCTTTAGCAATTTTTAATACTAATCTTAGATGGCTGTTTATTATTTTGTTTATAGCTTTTCGATCTCCTGTTTCCTTCCATTTGCTCGCCAATAAAAATTCCTCATCTTTTTCCAACGTAGGAATATTTTTTATGCTAGAAATGTAAGTCGAAAAGCTATCTTCATTGCGTATAGAACTCGAACCCATGGAACTTTTAATTTCAAAACCCGAGAAAAGTGTAGCAAAAATTTAAAATAAAATAAAAATAATTTTTATAAGAAAGCACTGGATTTGTATTCTATAAATTTTGTTATCAAAAATTTTATATACTTATTTAACATAATCGCAATTATTTTTTGTAATGTATAACGGTCATCATGAATAATTTCTGCTATTTTTCAAATCTTCTGATTTCCTATCTTTGATTTCTGCTTATGAGTTCTTTTAGATATTTTGCTTTTTTTATGTAAGAACATTCTTTTTTCTTATCCAACTTCAAAAGACACTCATCTAACAATTGTTTTGCTACAGGCAGATTTCCTTTAAGTAATTGCTCTCGTGCCAGCATAAACTTCGCAATTCCGATTTTATCTTTCTTTCCATATGCTTTTGCTAACAATCTAAAAATCTCACTGTCGAAATACAAATCGTATTCTATGCTTTCCAAAATTCTAATTGCTTTTTGCAAATTGTGATTTGTTTCAATCAAAACTTCGGCATAATCTTTTTTTATCAAGGGATTTAAATCTTTCTTATAAATTTGCTCATAAATTTTAATCGATCTTTCCAAATTTCCTGATTCATACAGTAGATGCGCTAAAGCTTCTTTATAAAAGATATCACGAGGATTTTTTCTTGAAAGTTCTTCCATTATGGCTATTGCTTCGGACACTTTGCCGCAACGGTGTAGATATATTGCGCGAGAATAATCGTCTTTCGATAAATTTTCACCTTTCAGGTGTGCTTTGAGTTTTCGCAAAATCCTTGAATATTTTTCCTCTAAATTTTTATCTTTCTTCTTTGAGCTTTTGTCTGTTTTTTTTGTAAGATTATGAGAACGATTTTGAAGAGCTGTAATTCGCGAATTTGCGTTCGGATGTGTTTTTGTATATTCCTTAGTATACTCTCCTCCGTTCAGTATACGTTCATCCTCAAAAGTCTGAAGTACCTGAATCATATATTTGGGGTCATATCCTAATTTTTCCATATATAGTGCGCTGAGATTGTCCGCGGCAAGTTCTTGTTCACGACTATATCTGAGGAATAATGCTTCATCCGTCATGAGATATCCGAGAACGGCAGCCATTGCTTTTTCCGACCTGGTGAGAATTGTCGCCAATAATCCAGCAAATACTGCGCTCATAGCATTTCGTTGACGATTGAGAATTCCCGACATTAGTCGGTTAATGTGTCCGGCAGCAATATGAGCAGTTTCATGAGAAAGCACGGCAATGAGCAGCATAGGATCTTTAAATTTTAGCAACAAACCCGAATTTATAAATATATATCCGTTGCCTATGGTAAAGGCATTGATTTCATCGGAATTAATTACAAAAATTTTGGCGGATTTTTCTTTCAATCCGGCAACTTTGAAAATTGGCTTGACCATTTCTGTAAGTACGGTCTCGATTTCGGCGTCGCGAACTATTTTTATACCGAAACTTTCCTCAAATATAAACAAACAAAACAATAGGATTTTTAAAAATTTCATTATTCAATCACTCTTTCAACGTCATATTAACTTGATGAATTTCAGCTATCAAGTTATAAAAATCAGCCATTTTTGTGTTGCAATCACTTCGGTTTTTTTTATGAGAAAAAAATGAAAAAAACATATCGCGACAGCATTTTTGTAAATCAGCACAAAATAAAAAGCAGGCATGTAAAAGTCGGCGACTATACTTATTATTCAGGGTATTACCACGGCGGAGATTTTAATGATTGCGTGCTTTATCTCGATGAAATTGACGATTCAATCAAAGAAATCGACGAGCTGATTATCGGAAAATTTTGCTGCATTGCAAGCGGAGTGAAGTTCATTATGGGAGGAAATCAAGGACATGATTACGGCAATGTGACAGCTTACCCTCTTGAAATTTTAAAATCTGATTTTTCTGGATACGAAAACAAGAGCCCGCGCGCATATCATAAAAAAGGCAATACGATAATCGGAAATGACGTTTGGATCGGATTTGAGTCAATGATAATGCCAGGAGTCCAAATTGCAGATGGAGCCGTTATTGCTTCTCGTTCAGTTATCACCAAAAATATCGGGCCATATAAAATTTGGGGAGGAAATCCCGCAAAGCTTATAAAAAAACGATTCTCTCAAGAAAAAATTGGCGAACTTTTGAAATTAAAATGGTGGAATTGGGATTTGCAGAAGATTTTGGAAAATATAGATATTTTGCTTGCTCCTGCTGAATAAATCAATCGACTTTCAAAGCCCAACTTCTTCAAGTTTTTAAGAATCTTCTCTATTCAAAAGAATATATCCGATCGGGACAACAAGCAAAGTCAATAAAATTCCGCTGATTCCGCCGAAAACTTCAACAATACCTAAATTCTGACGGCTGACGCAACTGGCTCCTGTCGCGAGCATAAGAGGAATCGCTCCGGCTACGGTGGAAATCCCTGTCATCATGATCGGACGCAATCGTAATCGCGCCGCTTCGAGCAGAGCTTCCCTCATTTTCATGCCTGATTCTCTCAACTGGTTCGCAAACTCCACAATCAAAATACCGTGTTTCGAATTTAATCCTATCAACATGATTAATCCGATCTGGGAGTAAATATTCATCGTATATCCGAGGAAGTATAACGCCATCAGTGCCCCCAGACCTCCCAGCGGAACGCTCAGCATAACAATCAGCGGATGCTTAAAGCTCTCAAACTGCGAAGCTAAAGCCAAATACGAAATCAAAACCGCCAACGAGAAGATGAACAACATGCTTCCGTCGGATTCTTTGTAATCCTTGGATTGTCCGCGATAAAACATCTGCGCGTACTCAGGAAGTTTTGTTTTTACTTTGGCTTCGACATAATTTAAGATGTCGCTCATCGCGTATCCCGGACTGATATTGCCTGAAAAAGTTATGCATCTTGTTCGATCGTGACGCGCCAAAGATCGCGGAGTGCCCGACTCTTTTATTTCTATGAGATTGTCCAACGGCACCAATAAATTGCTCTTTGATCGGACGTAAATGTTTGAAACATCTCTCATATCCGAACGGCTTTCGCGATCCGCCTGAAGAATAACATCGTATTCTCGCCCACCATCAATATAAGTAGTAACTTGTTTCGATCCGAGCATGGTTTCCAAAGTCGAACCGATAGTTTTGGCGGAAATATTAAGGTCTCCTGCCCTGTCTTTATCAACATTCACAAAGAATTTCGGGGTGGTTTCTTTGTAGTTGCAATCGACATCGGAAATTCCCGGATATTTTTTTAGTTCTTCCAATACGATGTTTTTCCACTGTGCCAACTCTTCATAGTCAGGACCTCCGACAACAAATTGTAAGGCATGAGAGCCGCTTGCTCCTATTCCCATCGGCAGAATCGGAGAGACGCTGACTCCGGCAATTTCTCCTAATTGCTTCTTAAATTCCGCGGCTATTTCAAAAGTAGATTTTTTCCTGTTCTCCGAATTTATAAATTCAATACTAATGTGTCCTGAGTTTACTGCGCCGTCCGCATCACCGAATCCAGGAACTGTTGTTGTAATATTTTTCGCAATGCCTTCATCTAACACGCCTTTGATTTTTTTCAGAATCTTTTGGGCATAATCTCTCATGACATAATACCCGGCACCCTCGCGTGCTGAAATCTTCAAAAATATTGAATTTCGATCTTCTTTCGGCTCATACTCTCCCGGAAGAATCGTAAAAAACACACCGACAACCGCGACGATCGCAGCAAACGCCATCACAATATATTTTTTGTAATTCAGCAAGCTTATCAAAATGTTTTGATAGAATTTTCCGCTTTTCTGAACAATATTTTCGACCCACATATTGAACTTATCTGCTTTATCAACAGTACGCAAAAATCTTGAACACAACATTGGAGTAAGAGTTAATGCGACAAACGACGACAGACATACCGACGCGGACATTGCGACGGAAAATTCAGTAAACATTTTTCCAGTCTTTCCCGGAAGCATCGAAATCGGCAAAAATACTGATAATAAAACGACTGTCGTAGATATAACTGCAAACAAGACCTGTGTCGATCCTTTCTTTGCTGCTTCCATCGTGGATTCGCCGTTTTCAATGTGTCTTTGGATATTCTCCAGCACCAGAATAGCATCGTCGACGACTATCCCGATTGCCAATACCATTGCCAACAAAGTGAGCATATTTATTGTGTAGCCCAGACTGTTCAAAACAATGAAAGATCCTATTATCGACACAGGAACCGTAATTGCCGTGATGATCGCCGCCCGAATTGATCCGATGAATACAAAAATTATTAAAAATACCAACAACGCAGCAATTATCAAAGAGTAGAAAACTTCCTTTATCGAGTCGTTGATAAATTGGGATTCGTCTCTCAGTATCGACATGGTCATTCCCTTCGGCAAACTCTTCTGCAGGTTTTTGATTAAAGCTCTAACATCTTTCGATATTTGTATAACGTCTGCTGTCTGAGATTTTGAAACTTGAATAGCAACCGACGGCTCTCCGTTCGCTTCGAAAAACCTTCTGTTTGATTTTGTATCTATAACCACCTTTGCGACGTCTGAAATTCTGATGGTATGTCCCTGCTCGTCTCGCGAAATTATGATTTTTTCAAAATCTTTCGGAGAGGAATATTGGCGATTGATCGTTATCGGAAATTCCATGAACTTCGATTCTATTCGACCCGCCGGATATTCGACATTTTCGGCCCTGATGGCATTTTCGACATCCTCAACCGTGATGTTACGTGAGGCCATTTGCTCTTTATTAAGCCAAATCCTCGTGGATTTTTCTTGATTTCCCGCAATATCAACTGACGCTACGCCTTCTATAACTGAAAATTTATCCAAAATATACCGATTCACATAATCCGTGATTTCCATCCCGGACATCGGTGCGGAAACCGAAATCATAATGCAAGGAAATCCTCCTGTGTCGTATTTACGAATGACAGGAAGATCCGCCCCGTCGGGCAATCTGTTGTATATACGGCTGACTCGATCTCGAACGTCATTGGTTGCGTTATCAAGATCTCTGTCGATGGAAAATTCTAGCTTCACATTCGAGCGACCGTCTTTACTTGTCGACTGAATATTATCCAACCCTTCGATTCCCGCAACGGCGTTCTCCACTTGCTGAGTAATTTTCGTTTCGACAATGCTTGACGATGCCCCCGTATACGTGGTCGAGACGGAAATAGTCGGTACTTCAATATTCGGATATTCTCTCACACCGATTTTCCGCAGATTTAAATATCCGAACAGCAAAATTAAGATCATGAAAACCAGAGTGGTAATAGGACGTCTTATGGAAAAACTGCAGACATTCATTCGAGTCCATCCGTGTTTTCGGAATCTTTGAAGACCTTCACGACATCTCCGTCGGAAATTTTTACGACTCCGTCAACAATCACTGTGTCCGATGAAGTCAGTCCCTTCGTAACCTCGACAAGATGGTCGCTTCTCTCTCCTATTTCGATTTCTCTCTGTTTAGCTCGGTTTTCAGAGTCTACAACATACACATAATGCTTTTCTCCGACATCCAAAACCGCACTTTCCGAAACCTGAATAGCATTTCTATCCTGCATCTCGATGGTAACGTTCAGCATCATGCCCGATCGCAAAAGATAGTCGTCATTGTCTATGATTCCGCGGACAGAAATGCTTCTTGACGTTGCAGATATTCGCGGAGATATCGCCTGCACCGTTCCGTGAAACTTTTTTCCAGGCAGAGCGATGCTGGTGATCTCAATTTTGCAGCAGTTCGTAATCAAAGACAGATATTTCTCCGGTACTGAAAAATCAACTTTTATTTTTTTGATATCATCAATTGTCGTAATCACCGTTCCGGGAGAAAGCAGCGCTCCGACACTTATTTTCCTGATTCCCAACATTCCGTCAAACGGAGCGACAATCGTCCTCTCTTTTATTTCCTCTTCCACCTCGGCCAATTTCGCTTGAGCATCCTGAACTTTTGTAGTTTGCGAGTCATATTCTTTGGCGGCAATAACATTTCTTTTTTTCAACGCTGAAATTCGAGTTAATTCCCTCTGTTGCTCCTGAAGATTAATTTCCGCCTGCTTCTTTATAGCCAGTTGCTTATCAATATTTTGTTGAACGAGAACGTCACCCTTTTTCACGAAATCACAGTCGGAGAAATTTATCTTGGTAACTTTTTGAGCCACACTGGAGGTAATATCAACGGATTCATTTGAAACAGCTGTCCCGATAAATTCCAAAACGGTGTGAATTTTGGATTCCGTAACTTGGCTGACCTTTACTGAAATTCGCGGTCTGGCTCTGACTTTTGATGTACCAGCCCCATAAAACAATTTATAAATCAAAACCAACAGAATAAGGGAAATGACCACCCAAACTTTTTTTGCACTCATATCTTCAAAGTATCATAAAACGCAATTATTTATACCAAAAAGATATTAAAAAACTGTTAACTTCGCAAAAAAAACATAGGGATTATTTTGCTTCAAAAAATTGCAAGATAAGCTTGTCCAGAGCTGTTTCAATAGTTACCTTATCTTCGCCTGCTGCAATCATGTAGAATGCCTTTTGAACCAAACCAGATAAAAGCACTGCACCATGATCTTTCAAAACTTTTTTATTTTTAGGCGTTTTTCGGGATGCGCATCGTGTTTTATCGAACGCAAAAATCGATTTAAGGCAGATACGACAAGCTTGAACTCTTGCGTCATAATATCTGCCCCTTTTCGTTTGGATATAGCGTCCATCACAATTTCATCGTATAACTTTGTTTCCGAAATATCCTTTGTTTTCTTGGGACCATTAGTGGTTGTGCTTATTGTTTCAATATTTTCGGATTTTTTGACAACCTCACCATCGTTCGCGGTATTACAACTCGCTAATGTTAACAATAAAACAAAAAACGCTAGACTCTGTCGTCACGAGATATTTCCCCAAACAGCCAGGCATCTGATCTGAACAGCAGCAAGAAATGAAGACAAATTTTTGCAATATCTGGTTGCAACGCCTCGC
>CACWKL010000002.1 GCA_902761495.1 uncultured Pseudomonadota bacterium | reverse complement strand
CTCCGTCGTGCGGGCGCAACCGTGTAATACCTGTCCCATAATTCCTCCTTTTCTTTCGATTCTAACTTGTATTCTCCATCCCTACAATGTGGGACGAAATATCTAAGGCGTTTGTATCACGACAAAATTCCGCCTAATGAGGTTTTTGCTTCTATGATCAATAGGTTCCCAGATCCTTTTAAGTCATTAAAGCGAAAGTGTTGTTTTTTCGCTAATTTCCTCTTCCAACTGTTTTTGCTTCTGCAGAACTTCTTCATAAGAAAAAGACGGTTTATCTATAGGAGGGAGTGGGGGAGTGTTGATTTCGCATCCACACAACATCAGTAATAAATATTGGGAAATTCTGTTCATTTCTTTGACTTTATTTTGGTTAATAATCTAGTTCTCAATGTTTCGATATTTGCCGGAACAGGCTTTGCTATGTAGCATTTTTTGCTGAATTCCAGGGATGGATAAATGTTTTTGTCAGTGACTATCTCTTTGTCGACGTACTTATTCGCTTCGGTGACGCAATTTGCTCGGTAGGTGCGGTTGGTGACGGCAGCAATTACTTTCGGATGGAACAAAAACCTGAAGAACGCGTAAACATTGTTGATATGTTTTGCTCCAGCGGGAATCGCTACTACATCTACCCAGAGAGAAGTTCCCTGCTTCGGATAGAAAAACTTTATGCTTTTTCTTCCCGTATCCTTTCGGACTTTTGTTATATCGCCTGAAGTTCCCAGCGCGAGGGTAGCGTTCAGAGAAGACAGGTCTTCGAATCCGAATTCCGTGAATTTGTATATGTAAGGTCGGATTTTTTTCAGATGATCAGCCGCTTTTTGGATATCGTTTTCGTCGATAGATTCCGGATTTAATCCGAGGTAACACAAAATCATCGGGAATAATTCCCCAGCAGAATCGTAAACGCAAAATCTTACTTTTGCCAATTTTTCGGCATTTTTGGGATCGAGAAATATGGCCAAATCATGTTTATCAACTCCAGGAAATACTTTTTCTATTGTTTCTGCATCCATTCCCATGCCTGATATTCCGTATTGGTAAGGGATTCCGTACCTGTTTTTCTTGTCATAACTGTTTAATTTTTCAAGAACTATCGGATTGAATTTTGATAAATTAATCCTTGAGTGATCGATAGGTTGGTAAACTTTTGCTGTCAGTTGTCGAGCGAAATTCGGCCAAGCCGTCGGGAAAACGATATCGTGTTGACTGCTGCCTGCCAATAATTTTGCCTCAAGAATTTCGTTTGAATCGAAAATATCCACATGAACTTTTATTCCCGTTAAATGCTCGAACATTTCGACGAATTCGTAGGGTAAATAATCTATTCCGATGATAATGTTAAGCTTTTTTTCTCGGTCAAACGGACCGAAGTCCTCGTTAGCCAATTCTTCATACACAGACGATACATAACAATTACGCTCTTCCGAATCAGAAGAGCGAAACACATACAAAAAGCTTAAGCTAATGATAAGCAGAAAGTACTTTTTCATTCTTTTTCTTTTTTGGATCTCAAGGCTTTTGAATATTCATGAATTCCCCACGGAATTGTTAAGACGTAAGCGGCAACCAAAACAGAAAGAGACAACCAAATTCTGGTGGTTAAGCAGATAATCAGAAACGCTATCACAGTTAATGCAATCCAGGAATTTGTATTATTTATTTCGATTATTTTCGAAGAAAAAGTTCTGACGGTACTTACCATCAGGCATCCTGAGAACATCAGAAAGAATGCGATGAAAAAAGGCCTGACAAATGCAAAAGTCTCAGTTTCGAAAAATAAAATCAACGGAAACATTGCTACAATGGCCCCTGCCGGAGCAGGAATTCCCGTGAAATATTTATGATCCAAGTCCGAAACCTCTTCTGCACATCTGTGACCGATATTAAACCTCGCCAATCTCAGAGCACAGCAAACAGTATAGAACATGCAAATGCCCCAGCCGATTTTGCCGATTTGCTGCATTGATGCGAGATACAAAACCACCGAAGGAGCTACCCCGAAGCAAACTAAATCTGATAGGGAATCTAACTCAAGCCCGAAAGTTGAGGATTGATCTAAGAATCGAGCGATCTTTCCATCGAACATATCGAGTAGGGCGGAGACCAAGATGCAAAGAACTGCATACTCCCATTCGTTGCATTGAGCAAACCGAATCGACGACAAACCAAAGCACATCGCAGTAATTGTGACAGCATTCGGCAGAAACTTCGCCAAGGTCGAAGTCTTAAGTGACTCCGTTTTCGAGGGTTTTGAATTTCCTGACTTTACGGATTTAACTCCCTCTAAGATGCTCTTCGGCTTAGTTTCCTTTTTTGAGAGATTTACATTTTTCGGAGTCCCGGAAAGTTTTACTTCTTTCAGATCTCCTTTACTTGTTCCTTGGTTTCTTTTCATTTTTCTTCTCCTCTACGTTGTAGTTAGCCAAAATCGTTTCACCCGCAACAGTAATCTGTCCTTCCTCGACCAGAACCGAAACATCCAACGGCAAGTAAACATCAACTCGACTTCCGAAGCGAATGATTCCGACACGCTGACCTCTTTCCAATTTGTCTCCCTCTTTAATGTCGCACCTGATCCGACGAGCTATAAGTCCGGCAATTTGTACAAATACCAGCTTCATTCCGTCGTCATTCCGTACAAAAGTAGCTTGTCTTTCGTTGTACTCATTGGCTTTGTCCAGAGTTACGTTGAAAAACCTTCCCGGAGTATAAATTATTTTTTCTACCGTACCTGCAATAGGAGTTCTGTTTACATGAACGTTTAGTACGCTCATGAAAATACTGATCTTTTTTCTTTGCCCTGTTAAACCTAACTCAGAAGGAGGTTCCACATCTGCGATTTTCAAAATGATACCGTCGGCAGGACTGACCACCACATGATTCTTGCTTGGAGGGATTCTTTCCGGATCTCTGAAGAACAGCAAACACGCAAACCCTATGGCAACACCTATCCACCAGACAGGTTCACTGACATGTCCGATCACAAAAGCGACAAGCCAAATTACAAAAGCAGCACGCCAACCGTCCCTGTCGAAATAAGGTAACTTTATTTTCATCAGTACTCCTAACTATCAACTCCGCGATTATATTTTATTTTTCAATATAATTCAAATTCTATCAGCATTCATTTTAAGGTCTAAAGTTCACGATAACCTCTGACGATTGCGATGGCATATTGTCCGTTTGTTATTGCTGTTCCCGAATATGATGGAAAGTTTTCGAAGTCACAGCGATAGACTCCGTTTTCGTATCGCAAATTTTTGATATCATAATATCTGAAATTCTCGATGATTCCTGTCCGCAACGCTTTGCCAAGAGATTCTTTTAATGTCCAGAGTACAGTCAGATCGCAAACATCTTCAGAATGAGATTCCGCGCTCATTCGTTTCAAAGCAGAGATTTTTTTCGGATCTGTTTCCTCTATATCTATTCCGACAGCTTTTTTACTGACAGACGCAATTGCTACTCCGTGAGAATGTGAAATAGATACGAAAAGGTCGGAATTTTCAATAAACGGAGCACCTGATTCTTCGTTCAATACAGAAATGGATGGAAATTTTTCAAAACAATTTTCGTCCTGTGATGTTAATTTGAAAAAAGCCTTTTTGCACGCGATTCTCCCTGAAATAAATTCATGTCTTCTCTTTAAAGAAGTAGACCTCGAGAAAATATCTAACTCTTTTTGCGACAAAGTCCCTGAACTCTGGAGAGTATTCGAATCAAAAAGGATGAAATTTGAACTAATCTTTAATTTTTCCGAGACAGAAATAAATTCCCTCAACAAATCCATGATTAGACTGCGGATTAAATCATTGCCAATCCGCCATTAACGTGAAGTATATGCCCCGTAATGTAAGATGCTTCTTCGGTAGAGAGAAATCCGACTGCTGCTGCGACTTCTTGAGGATTTCCGATTCTTCCGACCGGAATCTTTTTTTGCAAAGATTCTTTCATAGCGTCTGGGATTTTGTCTGACATTGGCGACACGATAAATCCCGGAGCAATGCAATTGACAGTGATATTTCTTGAAGCCAATTCCAGAGCCGCAGATTTAGTTAGGCCGAATAAACCCGATTTTGCTGCAGCGTAATTTGTTTGCCCTGCATTTCCGACTGCTCCCACAACTGATGAGATGTTAATAATTCTTCCCCATCTGTTGCGAATCATTTTTTTTGATACCCCGCGCATCAGGCGAAACGGAGCTTCTAAGTTTACCGTCATTACGTCTTCCCACGCCTCATCGGTCATTCTCATCATTAGATTGTCGCGGGTAATTCCAGCGTTATTGACGAGAATATCGATTTTTCCGAAGATATTTTCCACGTTAGTGATCAAATTCTGAATGGCTTCGGCAGAATTTAAATTACAAGCAAATAGCTGAACCCGATTTTTTAGTTCGTTAGCGAGAGACTCCAGATTGGAAACCTTTGTTCCCGACAAAGCCAAAGTTGCTCCCATTTCGTGAAGAGTTCGGGCAATTGCTCCGCCGATCGCTCCCGTTGCGCCTGTCACAAGAGCTGCTTTTCCGTTAAGATCGAACATATTCTTTCCCCTATATATATTTGACTTCTAAAATTTCATACTGTTTCATTCCTGAAGGCGTGTTGAGCTTGATTTCGTCTCCGGCTTCTTTTCCGATTATGGCCCGAGCCAACGGTGCACCAACGGAAAGCAAATTTTTCTTTATGTCGGCTTCATCGATTCCAACTATTTTGTAAGTGACCTCTTCGTCAGTGGATTCATCACATATAGTCACAGTACAGCCAAATTTTACCGAAGTACCGTTCAGTTTCGTTATGTCGATGACTTCCGCCCGAGATAATTTCGATTCCAGCTCACGAATGCGTCCTTCGATAAATCCCTGCTTATCCTTTGCGTAGTGATATTCTGCATTTTCGGACAAATCGCCGAGAGCACGGGCTTCTGCAATGGCGTTTACTATTGCAGGCCGTTCTTCAAACTTAAGCTTCTTTAGCTCTTCTTCCAAAATCCTGTATCCCTGAGGAGTCATATGTACCTTTTCCATTATTCCCTCTTCTTTATCCCAAGTTTTTTGTAAATTTATCTTTTCCGTCCGTTTACCCTAAAACTTTCGGAACTACAAACATATTGCATTCCTTCTGCGGAGCATTATCCATGACTGCAGGGGCGGTTTTTATGGCAACATCTGCTCTTTCGTGAAGCTTTGCATCGTATTCCACGGAGTCGTCTATTCCTGAACAGTCAACCGATGATAGCTGTTCGACGAAATGGAGAACCTTGTTCAAATCATTCCTCATCTTTTCGGCCTTCTCCTTGCTGATACTGATTTTAGCCAAGTGAGACACTTTCTCTACGTCTTCTATGGTCACAGACATAAACACACTCCTGTTATCTACATAAGATATTATCTTATACCAGGGTATTATAAGTTATGTAAAAAGTCCACAGCCTGATCCAAAAGATATCCATTTATGGCGTGATCTAGCCCCGGTGCAATTGCAACTTTTGTACTGATGTTAAATTTTTCCAAAGCGGATTTCGTAAAATCTACGGCAGAAACAGGAACTACTAAGTCGTTTGATCCGTGGGCTAAAAGGACTTTTGTTTCAGCATTTTTCAAAAATTTATCGGGGGACAGGATTAATCCTGAAAAAGCGATTACGGCTCTTACGTTATAGTGTATTCCTAAGGATAATGACAGCATGGCTCCCTGAGAAAATCCCGAAAAAATTATGTCACGATATTCCAGGTTTTTCGAATTTTTTACGGAGTCGACATATTCCATAATTTGCGGAACATTTTTTTCAAATTCGAATTCCCAGTCACTCAGAGTGTCGCTGTTCATCGAAAACCATTTGTATCCGTCGTAAGTTTCCGGACAAAATTCAATGCCATTCGGCAGGTGGATTTCTGCTGCAGGCAATTCTTTTGCGAAATTTTCTCCTACGATTTGAAGATTTTCTTTGTTGGATCCGTACCCGTGAAACAGGAAAATTAAGTTCTTCGTTTCGTTTTTTGGTGGAATTATTAACTCGTCCATATCCATTCTCCTCTAATCGTTAGTAACGCATTATAAGCCACAAAACAATAGATTATAAAGTATAAAAACAAATCCCAGTCAATCATCTGGACATAAATCTACATATTTATTAAAATGCCATTCGAGTATTTGGAGGCATCTTGAAAGTTGTATTGTGTGCCGGAGGAACCGGAGGGCATCTATTCCCGGCGATAGCTTTGGCTGAAGCTTTGGAAAGCAAGCATCATGAAGTTACAATTGTTACGGATGATAGGGGCGCGGCGTATTGTGAACATATCGAGAATAAGAAAGTTTACAAAAGCATAAGATTGTCACTGAAAGGATCGCTTTTTTTGTTGTTTCGCCTTTTTGGAATTTTTGTTTCGTTTTTGCGCTTTTGTAAATCGGAAAAGCCTGATGTGATCATAGGTTTCGGAGGTGTGTTTACACTGGTACCGGTGATTACAGGGAAGATATGTAGCGCCAAGATCGTTTTGTATGAACAGAACGCAATAATAGGACGTGCCAACCGTTGGCTTTTGAACTTTGCGGATTTAAAGCTGTCGGCGTTTTCCATTGGAGGGAGCTGGAAGGTACAACCGTCTCCAGTCAGAAAGGAATTTTTGAAAAATATTCCCTATAAATGCGACGGAAAAATTAGAATATTGGTTATCGGAGGAAGTCAGGGAGCGAGGTCCTTTTCCAAGATTGTTCCGGATGCGATAAAAGGGCTTTCCATCGAAGAAAGATCCGAATTAGAGATAGTTCAGCAAGATTCCTACGGAGATATCGAGGAGCTCAAAAACAAATACGATAGCCTGGAGGTAAAATCTACGATAGATAAGTTTTTCAATAATGTTTCTGAGATAATGGGAAAGAGTCAGCTGGTGATTTGTCGCGCAGGATCTTCCACTTTGATGGAACTGGCGGCAATCGGGCGTCCTGCTATTTTGATACCTTATCCGAAAGCAATGGATAATCATCAGCATTTAAATGCCAAAAGATACGTCGACAGAAATGCTGCGTGGCTGATAGAAGAGAACGGTTACGCCTCTGAAAGATTAAGGAACATTTTGAGGCAAATATTAAGAGATCGGGAGATGTTGAAACAAAAGTCCGTCCATATGTATAATAAAGCACTGAAAGATGCATCGAGTAACTTTGTGCGCTTGATAGAGAGTATGGAGGGATAGGAGAATGAGGAAGTTTCCGATCTATTCAGGATTTATTCATTTTGTTGGCGTGGGCGGAATAGGAATGAGTGGTATTGCCGACATTCTGGTTAATCTCGGATATAAAGTTAACGGTAGTGATCTAAAAGAAAATGCGATGATAGGACGATTATCTCGCAAAGGAGTAAATGTTACCATAGGGCATAAGGCGGAAAATGTTCACGGAGCTTCTGTTGTGGTGGTATCGTCTGCCATATCGAAGGATAATCCCGAGATTTTGGAGGCCAGAAGACTGAAAATTCCCGTAATAAAGAGGGCGGAAATGCTTGCCGAACTCATGAAAATGAAAATGTCGATTGCGGTTGCGGGAACCCATGGCAAGACGACTACCACTTCGTTGGTGGCAACGATTTTGGATCAGGCAAATTTGAATCCTACCGTTATTAACGGAGGTATAATAAATGCATACAACAGCAATGCTCGTTTGGGAGACGGAGATTGGGTTGTTGTCGAAGCAGATGAGTCCGACGGGTCTTTTGCTAAGTTGATGTCTACAGTAGCTGTTGTAACAAACATCGACTTCGATCACATAGACAATTTCAAAAATTTCGATGAATTGCGAGATTTGTTCACGAAGTTTGTGAGGAATATTCCTTTTTATGGTGCTGGTGTATTGTGCATAGATCATCCGGAAGTGGCGAAAGTTGCGGCGGAAGTAAAAGATCGCAAAATAATAACTTATGGTTTTGATAACAAAGCGGATGTTTCTTGTGCAAACGTAAAACTTACGGATTTCGGAGCGCAGTTTGATGTGGTATTTTCTCAGAACATGATCGACAAATATGGTGTTAAGAAAGTTTGGAAAGGGTTTTCTCTGAATATTTTCGGAAAGCATAACGTTCAGAATTCATTAGCGGCAATCTGTGTGGGATTGGAACTGCGGATTTCGGAAGAGAGTATGAAAATAGCTCTCGGATCTTTTTCGGGGGTCCGAAGGAGGTTTACAAAAGTGGCGGAAATTGACGGAGTGACGGTTATCGATGATTATGCTCATCATCCCGTTGAAATTTGTGCGGTTTTAGAAGCGGCTCGCAGCGTATGTAAGGGTAAGGTATATGCAGTGATGCAGCCGCACAGATATAGCCGATTGAAGAATTTTCTCCCTGAGTTCGGGAAATGTTTGGAGTTGAGCGATTATTGTTTCGTTATTCCAATATGCGCTGCGGGGGAACAAAATAATGGTACGGATCATTTTTCGTTGTTGAAAGTACTTAACGAGAATAAACAGGTATCGGCGGATTTCGCCCAGGATGTCTCGACCTTGAAATCAAAGGTTGCGAGTATGCTGAATCCGGGGGATTTCGTAATATTTTTAGGTGCCGGTGACGTAACGCGCTGGGCCTATCAGTTTGCTGATTTAATGGGGAAGTGAGATCAACTACTGACAAAATGCCCAAAGTAAAAGAAAAGTTTTGAGTTTTATGGAGAAATGATGACCATTATTAACAGAATGCCTAAGGTAAGTGGGAAGTTAAAGAAAAATGCTCCGCTGGGAAGGAGGTCGCACTTTGGAGTCGGAGGAGTCGCCGAAGTTTTGTTTGAGCCTTCCGATATGGATGATTTGGTTTTCTTTTTGCGTCGCATTCCTAAGGACATTCCGGTTATGCCGTTGGGAGCGATGTCCAATGTGTTGATTCGTGACGGAGGAATCGAAGGAGTCGTCGTAGTTCTCGGAGATTGGTTCAAAAAGATCTTTGTCGAGGGAGATATACTGGAAGTTGGAGCTGGAGTTCCCTGCAGCAAGTTGGCGACCGTTGCAATGGATAATGAACTCGGCGGATTGGAATTTTTAATGGGATTGCCGGGCACTGTCGGTGGTGCGATAAAGATGAATGCAGGATGTTTTGGTTCGGAAATATCCAATGTTTTAGTTGAGTGCGAAGGTATAACGACTTCCGGGCAGGTTCAGTGGTTTAAGGTCAAGGATATAGGAGCGTCCTACAGGCATACAGATATTCCGAATGATTGCATTATTACGAGGGCTTGGTTCAGAGGTATATCCAATGTAAATTATTCCATTCCGAAGAAGATTCGCGAACTAATGAAACAACGCAGAGCGGCTCAGCCGGTGGGTGCTCGTACTTGTGGATCTACTTTTAAAAATCCGGAGGGTTACAAGGCATGGCAGCTGATTGAAAAGGCTGGGTGTCGGGGATTGAAAGTCGGTGGAGCACAAGTTTCTGAGAAGCACTGCAATTTTATAGAAAATACCGGAAGTGCGACTGCCGATGACGTTGAGGCTCTGGGAGAAAAAGTAGTTCAAGAAGTGTTGCGCAAAACCAATGTTCAACTTGAATGGGAAATCATAAAGTTAGGCAGAAAGGCTAATGATTAAGACAAATTCATGGATAGTTTCGCTATTAAAAAGTAATTTGTTTTTGATTCTGCTGACGGTTGCTGTGGGAGTGGGAGTATGGTTTTACGAGAAGCCGATAAAGATACCGAGTGATTTTAGGGTGGAAAAAATAGAATTTGATGGTCAGGAGCATGTCCAAGAGGTGCTTTTACTGAAGGCTTCCGGATTAAGATATAAGAAAAATATATTTGATGTTTCCGTGGATAATGTAAAAAATCGTCTCGAGCAGATTTCTTGGATAAAATCAGCCAGTGTTCAAAGAAAGTTGCCGAATAAGTTGAGTATAAGAGTGTCAGAGAGAGTTCCGATTGCAATATACCAGTCCAACTATAAATTGCATTTGCTTGACGTCGATGGGAAGGTTCTTGAAAATGACGGGATAGGGAATTTTGACAATTTGCCCATCATAGTCGGGAAGGGTGCTGAAAAATCGGCCAAACATTTTTTGTATGTGTTAGAAAAATTTCCGAGAATAAAAAAACAATTGGTTTTTGCGGTATTTATCGGGGGGCGACGCTGGAATATTAAGATTAACAAGGGTATCGTCGTGAAATTACCTGAGAAAAATTTAGGGTATGCTATGCAGATTTTAGATGAAATTGCCGATGAAAACGGTTTTTTCCATGATGATATCCGGGAAATAGATTTAAGAATCTTAGATCGAGTTATTGTAAAAAAAAGAGCAGATGCGCAAAGATGAATGTAGGGCAGATAATTGCTGTAGTTGATATAGGTAGTACAAAGGTTTGCAGTTGTATTGCAAGCGTTGCTGAAGATGGGTACTTCGATATTCTGGGCGCGGGATGTTGCGTTTGTTTCGGGGTGAAATGTGGAATAATCGTCGATATGGATTCGGTGTGCAAATCCATAGCAAAAGCGGTAGAAAATGCAGAAAAGTCCGCAAATTTGAGAATTAGGTCGGTTTATGTAAACGTATCCGGCAAGTTTGTGAAGTCTGAATTGATAAATTCAGAAATCGATATCGGGGGGCGAATAGTTAAGCCAGAGGATTTAGAAAAACTCGTTTATAAAGGCATAAAAAAGAGACCGGGGGTAGAGGTCATTCATTCAATACCGGTGCTGTTTGAGATGGATTCAATGGCTTGTACTGCGGATCCAGTGGGCATGTTTGCCAATACTCTTAAGGCTAATGTAAATGTGGTTACCGTTCCGAAAGTTCAGATTAACAATCTGGCGGTCGGGCTTTCCAGGTGCCATTTGGATATTCTCGGCGTTGTATACAGCGGGTATGCTTCGGGATTATCAATGCTGGACGAAGATTTCAGGCAGAATAATCAGATTGTTATTGATTTTGGTGGGGGTGTTACAACGGTAAATTTCTTTTTTAAAGGAGTATTTTGCGGGTTAGAAGTTGTTCCCGTCGGTGGACAGAATATTACGAAAGATATTGCTTACGGGATCAATGTTTCCAGATCGAATGCCGAGCGATTAAAAACGTTGCACGGAGGAGCATTTGAATCCTTTGATGATAAGAAAGACATGATTTTGGTTCCAATGCAGGAAGAAAATAACACGATAAATCTACAACAAATGCCGAAAAGTGAATTGAATGTAATAATCCAGGCTAGAGTTGAAGAAATATTGAAGTTAGTCAGGGAAAAAATAGATAAATCTGTGTTTAAAAGCGATTTTGCGAGACATCTTGCGATAACGGGAGGCGGAAGTATGCTCACCGGTATGAGAGAATTCGTATCGCAGAATTTTAAAAAGCCGGTAGATATGAAAAGAATGGAGGATTTTTTCGAGTCTTCCAATATACAGATCGGGAATGATTTTTCTACATCCATCGGCATGATAAAGTTTGCTATGCTGTCGGACAATATCGGAATGGGTTCCCAAAATAATTCCGAAAAAAACAAGAGAGAAGGTTTTTTAAAAAAAACTATAAATTGGCTTGAAAACAATTTATAGCGCTATAGTTAGTCATCTATATATTTACATAAATTATTTAAAAATTCAGATTTATACTTGTCAATTTTTAAAGCACCCATTATACAAGTAATTGAGTGTATAGAAGGAGGATAATATGAAAAAAACTTTGATAATTGTAAGTATATTGTTTACATCAGCTTCAGCACTTGGAATGCAGCAGAGGTGTGTAGCGTCGGATCAAAAAGCCGCAATACTCAAAATAGTGTCAGAGAAAGGTAATACAGAATCGACAAAAATGGAAAAAGTGAAATCAGAAATAAGACGCATTCAGGATGATAAAGGCACTGCTTCAACGTCTTTAAGTTTACATGTAGAAGAGGTCCTTAATTTTCGGAATAGCGATGGAAATACTCCACTAATCGAAGCGTTGATTAACGGGCATCCAAAATTAGCAACGTGTCTGATAGATCACGGCGCGGATGTTAATAAAAAAGGTCAATACGGGTGGTCTGCTTTGCATCGAGCGTGCCAATATGATTATGATGATGTTGTGAAATCACTGGTAGAACATGGTGCATACGTTAATGAGGAAAGCGGATCCGGATTTACTCCCTTGCGTATTGCAATGGGAAATAATAATGAAGATATGGTGAAATATCTGATTGCGCATAATGCGAATATTAGTGAAGAAGATGAAAATGGGTATAGTACTCTGTATTTTGCAATTAGTGCACACATGGATGGAATGGTAAAATTGTTGATAGAACTTGGAGCGGATATTTACAGAGAGAATAAGCGAGGAGAGACCCCTTTGCATATTGCTGCGGGAAGCCATAACGGAAATATTTTGAAATATATGTTAGGGCTCGGATTGGATATTAATAAGAAAAATGAAAACGGAGAGACCCCTTTGCACGTTGCGGTTAAGGCGGATAGTGGAAACACTGTGAGATTGTTAATAATAAAAGGAGCAAATATTGATGAAAAAGATGAAGGAGGACGTACACCTTTAGAAATAGCACGTATGCGCGGATTTAGCGGAATTGTCCGAATATTAGGAGCAGCTGGGGCTAAGTAATTTTGTATATCATTTAGGAGAGTTCGATTATTAATAGCTGAATTTCGAAAGGTCAACAGGTAGAGTCTTAATGGTTGTCTTTTTGATCTGTTTTTGCCATATTTTTGAAAGATTTGTGGTGGAACTTGTTAAAATAATTTCGGGAAAAAATAATGATGAGAAATTCCCTAAAAAAACCGTAAATTGTCTCGAAAATAACTTGTAATTCAGGGGGTCGTACTATAGAATGAACTGACGTGTTGTTGTGTGGGGAATTTTTATGGCTGGAGAAAGTATTACGGAAAATGTAGTGGCTGAGAACAAAAGTCAGCAGGGGGATTTTTTTGCAGAAAATTCGTTTTCCGATTCTGAAGGTTTTTTGAGACCGAAGATTACGGTGATCGGTATTGGTGGAGCCGGTGGTAATGCCGTCAATAACATGATTAATTCCGATCTAAAGGGGGTTGAATTTGTTGTTGCAAACGCTGATGCTCAAGCCCTTACGCAGTCGCTTTGTGAGAAGAGAATTCAGTTGGGGTTGGAAATTACTCGCGGATTGGGTGCAGGTGCTCGTCCGGATGTGGGGCGTGCTGCAGCAGAGGAAGCCATAGAGGATATCGTTTCCCATATAAAAAACAGTAACATGGTATTTATTACTGCAGGAATGGGAGGAGGAACCGGTACCGGAGCAGCTCCTGTTGTTGCGAGACTAGCTAAAGAAATGGGGATTCTGACAATCGGTGTTGTAACGAAGCCTTTCCATTTTGAAGGCACGAACAGGATGCGATTCGCAGAGAAAGGAATTGATGAGTTGCAGCAGTATGTTGACACGTTACTCGTTATTCCTAACCAGAATTTGTTCCGCGTTGCGAACGAAAAAACTACTTTTGCGGATGCTTTCCGTATGGCGGATAACGTTTTGAGAGCAGGTGTCCAGGGAGTTACCGATCTGATGGTTATGCCTGGGTTGATTAATTTGGACTTCGCGGATATCAAAACGGTCATGAGCGAAATGGGTAAAGCTATGATGGGAACCGGAGAAGCAGAAGGCGAGAGGCGCGCGATAGAGGCGGCAGAAGCAGCGATATCCAATCCGTTGCTGGACGATGTTTCCATGAAAGGTGCCCGTGGAATTCTGATCAATATTACCGGTGGGTATGATATGACCCTTTACGAAGTAGATGAAGCGGCTAACAGAATCAGAGAGGAAGTGGATCCTGAGGCGAGAATTATTTTCGGTTCTACTTTTGATGAAAAAATGAATGGACACATGAGAGTTTCTGTTGTGGCTACCGGGATCGAGGCAGAGGCGGTAAAAGAAAAACTGATGAAGTTGGAAGAGAAAGAATCGGCAAATGCTCAGGCCGCTGAAGCTGTTGCGTCTAACGAGAATGTCGGTCAGGTTGAGACCGTTCAAGAAAAAGTCGTTGTTAATGCTCGAGTTGAAGGTGGGCAGGAGCGCACTCTGGGAGTGATTTCCAACGAAAAGCCGAAGAAGAAGAGGTCGTTGTTTGAGAGGTTAACGGGGATTAGAACGTTTTCTTCCAAGAGGAATGAAGAGGGTTCGGATCAGCAAGTGACCAGAGTGTCGGAGCAACAGGAAGAGGATTTGGAGATTCCTGCGTTTTTACGTCGTAACTCCTAATTGTGTTTTGTTTGAATATATGATACCCTAACGGCGAAATGTTAGGGTTTTATAGGGGTGTAGCTCAATTAGGCTAGAGTGGCGGTCTCCAAAACCGTAGGTTGGGGGTTCGATTCCCTCCGCCCCTGCCATAGAGAGGTTATAAATGATAAGTCCCGCGGAGTTTGTTAGTCAGGTAAAAAGAGAGTTACAAAGGGTCACGTGGCCTACGCAGAAAGAGACCATGGGGATGACTGTTGCAGTTATATTGATGATCATTTTCGTAATGATTTACTTTTTCGTTGCGGATTCGTTTATTGTCTGGTGTCTAACCAAGATCTTGGGAGTTTAGGAGCGGAATTATGAGATGGTATGTAGTTAACGTATATTCGGGATTTGAGCAGAGAGTCTTGGAAGCAATATACGATGCCGCTAAAAAAAGAGATTTGTCTTCGATGTTTGGGGAGATATTGATTCCGACGGAGGAAGTTGTCGAGATAAAGAAAGGGGAAAAAGTAAAGAGTGAAAGAAAGTTTTTCCCTGGATATATATTGGTTCAAATGGCTCTTACCGACGAGACGTGGCATTTGGTGAGAGGGATTTCAAAAGTTTCCGGATTTCTTGGTGCAAGAGGGAAGCCGTTACCTCTCTCAACAGCAGAAGTTCAGAGGATTGTGAAGAGAGTAGAAGACAGTGCTAACAACATTAAACACACAGTTACTTACGAGGTCGGAGATGCGGTCACAGTTTGTGACGGTCCGTTTGCATCTTTCCAGGGGGTAATTGAGGAAGTTGATCCCGAAAAAGAAAGGGTGAAGGTTTCTGTGTCTATTTTCGGAAGATCCACAAACGTCGATTTGGGCTTTGCTCAGGTCGAGAAAATTCTTTAAACATAGGGTTGAAGAATATAGTTAATATTGTTATAAACTACATGCAAGTGAGGGATAGAGTATGGGAACGTTTTCTCTAAAGCAGGGTCAAGTCAAGAGAGGTTGGTTCGTTGTGGACGCGGAAGGCTTGATTTTGGGAAGATTATCTGCGGTTGTTGCTTCTTATTTGAGAGGAAAGCATAAGCCGGAGTTTTCTCCTAACATGAATTGTGGCGATAATGTTGTTGTTATCAATGCGGAAAAGGTTCAGGTGACGGGAAATAACAAGTTAGACGATCACAAGTTTTATTGGCACACTGGATATCCGGGGGGAATTAAGGAAAGAAGCCTTAAGAATATTTTGACAGGTGCTCATCCGGAGAGAGCTATTGAAAATGCAGTCAGGCGGATGTTGCCAAAGGGGCCTTTGGGACGTCAAATGCTGAAGAATTTGAAAGTATATCGTGGAGGGGAGCATCCTCATGCTGGTCAGCAGCCGAAGGTGTTGGATATTGCTTCGATGAATTCTAAGAACGTAAAGAGGAGTTAATAATGTCAGAAGAGAAAGTTGAAATCAAAGTTGATTCTTTTGGCAGGACTTACGGGACAGGACGTCGTAAAGAGTCAGTTGCTCGTGTTTGGTTAAAGCCGGGAAGTGGTGAAATCGTAGTCAACGGGCGTAAGATGGCAGAGTATTTCGGTCGTTCTGTTTTACAGACTTTGGTGCTGCAGCCGTTTTCTGTTACTGACAGAGTGTGTCGTTACGATGTATTCTGTACTGTTCGTGGTGGTGGATTATCGGGTCAAGCTGGGGCTGTTCGTCATGGGATTAGCAGAGCGTTAGTTGATTATGAACCCGATTTGCGTCCGGCGTTGAAATCCGCTGGTATGATGACCAGGGACAGCCGTACCGTTGAGAGGAAGAAGTATGGGTTGATGAAAGCCCGACGCAGCTTCCAGTTCTCAAAGAGATAATATTTTTATCGTTACGAAATTTTCGAGGCTTTCGATTTTTTATGGGTCGGGAGCCTCTTTTTTCCCGGGAACAGGGGTGCGGGTGAGCGGCGAGTTGTTCATATTCCAGAAGAGGAGGTAGTAAATGATCAGTGTGAAGTTACCAAATCAGTCATCGATTATCACTGTCATGACCAAAGCTGTGGTGAAAGCCTCCAAGGGGTTGCTTAGAGATTTCAATGAGTTGGAAAATTTGCAGGTTTCCGTAAAGAGAAATGAAACCTTTGTTACAAGTGCTGATTTGAGAGCGGATAAGCTGCTGAGAAAAGAGCTTTCTTTCGCAAGGCCAAGCTACTCCATGATTACGGAGGAGTCGGGAGAAGTTGTCGGGGAAGATCCGACGTACAAGTGGGTCATAGATCCGCTGGATGGAACTTTTAACTATATGCACGGATTTCCTCATTGGGCGATTTCTGTTGCTTTGAAGAAAAATGAAGAAGTAGTCGCTGCTGTTACTTATGATCCTGTGAAAAATGAAATGTTTTGGGCCGAAAAAGGCTACGGTGCTTATTTGAATGACCGCAAAATTCGGGTGTCCAACAGAAACAGATTAGGTGACTTGTTGGTTTCGTTGGGGAATTTGCCGGGAGCTCCGAAATCATTAAATCAAAGCACGAGGAAATCAGGATCGATGACCTTGGACATGGCTTATTTGGCGGCGGGTCGTTTTGATGTGCTTTACAGTACACCGAATTCAAACGAGTGGGATATCGCTGCGGGAATGCTTCTTATAAGAGAGGCCGGCGGAGTCCTTTTGGACAAGAGCGGAAAACCAATCCGTTCTGAGAAAGATTTGGTGATTATGTCCAATATCGGATTGAGCTCATCGGCTCCGAAATTGCTGCAAATATAAAAAGAAATCGCCGTTTCTGAGACAATTTTGAAACAGTTGCTCTGTTTTTTCTGTTTTTACTGAAAAATGTGGAAATGTCTATTGATGATCTTTCGCTGATTGTGCTAGGATTCAGGCAATTTGTAAGGAGTTGTTTCGTATGAATAAGACAGAATTTGTAAGAGCCATGGCCGAAGAGGCTGGGTTGAGCGTAAAAGATGCAGGAGCTGCGTTGGACGCTTTCATGGAAGTTACCAAGAAGATGTTAGTTGCGGGTGAGAACGTGAATCTTATCGGATTCGGAGCTTTCGAAGTCGCTGAGAGAAGCGCAAGGCCGGGACGTGATTTCAAAACAGGAGAGACGATTAAAGTACCTGCTTCCAAGACCGTGAAGTTCAGAGTCGGAAAGACATTGAAAGATGCCGTAAGAGCATAGTCTCGGTATCTTTTCTTTTTTATTTAGCGTCGGACATTCGGCGCTTTTTTATCTTAGTGTTGTAAAAAATTTTCCCTTATCTTTTGCTTCCTTCAAAAAATTAACTTTGTCTTAACCTTTTTTCGGTAATATTAAGAACATATCGCTTCAGTCGATCTGCCATTTCAGTGTTTCGGCTGTGTTTTCGGTATTGTTTGTAAAAAATTTTGCACAATAGGAGGATAAAATTATGAGCAAATTTTTATTGATAGGTTCGGTTGCGGCGATGCTTTACGGAGATTGCGCTTGGGGAATGGGCGATGATATTGATCCGTGGAAGGGCACGTCTTCGGGGGCAGGGCAATTCAGCGCAGAGTCCTCACAAAGCAACGCAAGTCCAAGAGTCAGAAGTCGGCGAAATTCCATCGCTTTTTCCCAAGATGTGCAAACTCAAACTGAGCAATCCTGGAATGGACAGACGCAAGCAAATCCTCAGCAATTTCAGGAAAACAGGTTTATAAAGATCGGGTACGGTCCTAGCGGTATAGGTGTAGTTAATGCAGAATATAACTTATATTTACAATATCATTATGATCTATCAAATAATTCAAAAATAGGATACGCCACTCCTACTACGGTAATAACAATAACAAAAGATGACCTCAAAAATTGGAATGATATCTCAGAGATTCGTTACGCCAATGACGTGTCCTACGATAAGTTGGAAAATCCGAAAGTGATTTTGTACAGAAACAAAGACAACAGCTGCTATATCATTCTCAGAACTGATGACGGGAAAAAATACGGCGTTTTTTACGGACTGGACGAGCGCAATGTCGAGATAGGCAGGAATTCGTTTGCAGTCTACGACGTTTCTGATGATGTCGGAAGCTTTACCGATGGCGTTAAGCGACTGATCTATGTGGACGAATCAGGATTGTATTTCGTGCCGGCAAATGAAAATCCTGTGGAAGATGTGATTAAGACATATCAAAACGAAGGAAAGTTCGATTTCGAGGGCTCTGTCATAAAGGTTTCGGCGATCGATGGAACGATAACTTTGGACGGAAAACCTATAACTAAAGAAAATTTCTTTGATAATTGGGTTCTGGAAGAGCGCGAAATTGAAAGGGAGGTATCCAAAGAAAGAGGAAAAACAGTAATAGAAAAAGTGAAAGAGACTAGACAAGTACTTTCAACCAAACGTTCCGGAGAGAAAGAAGTTTTGAGGAATTTTTATCCGCCTAAGGGAGATTATGAAGGGATATTGAAATACAAAAACATTTACTTGAGTGCTTTTTCTGAAACTTCAAGGATTGTCGGTAGTTCTAGACAACTAAATTTTGCAAGTAAAGAAAGGCTTAACTTTTTTATTTTTTCTGTGATAAAAGCTGATGATAAAAAAGTAGCCGAACAATTAGTTCGTAATGGTGTTTTTGCATCGATTTTATTAGTTTATAAGAAGAGGTGTTATATAGACATTCGTAAGGCTATAGTTGATCAAGTTTCGGCTATAGGAGGAAGAATCCCGAATGATGGTGGTGAATATTCTATTTCAAACATGGTTTCATCCAATTCAGGTCTATTCAAAGACCCCAAATTTGTAAGAAGCTTAAAGCCCGCATTTAAAGAATTAGAAAAGGATTACGAACACAACAAAGAATCCGAACTGTGGCTTCCGTTCGAAATTGTTAGAAACCTTTAAACTGTTTTCCCTTTTCTCACCCGGAGGAGGCATTGTCTCCTCCGATTTCGTTGGGTTGTTTACTTTTTGTTAACGGTTAGTGTGGTTTTATAGCATCGGAGGAACTAATGACCGATCGAAACAGTTTTAACGATGCAACTCTGGTGAAAATACCTTCTGTCGCAGTGCTTATCCCATGTTTTAACGAAGAAAGTACGATATTTGACGTCGTAAGCGATTTCAAAAAAGTTCTTCCGAAGGCGATGGTGTATGTTTACGACAATTGTTCCACCGACAATACTTTTACGGAAGCCGAAAGGGCAGGGGCGGTGGTCGTGAAATCCAGAAAAAGAGGGAAGGGGAATGTTGTTCGCAAAATGTTTTCCGACGTAAACGCCGATATGTACATCATGGTGGACGGCGACAATACTTATTCGTCCGAGGATGCCGTGAAAATGCTGGATCTCATCCGCGACGAGCAAATGGATATGGTGGTGGCGGCGCGAAACGAAATTTCGGACAAGGCTTATCCTGTGGGACACAAGTGGGGAAACAAATTGTTCAACTTTGCGCTGAAGCTGCTGTTTAACAGCGAGTTCAAGGACATTTTTTCGGGATATCGCGCTTTTTCAAAAAGGTTCGTCAAGACTTTTCCGATTACGTCCAACGGATTCGATATCGAGGCGGAGCTGTCGATACATGCGCTGACTCTGTCATTGCCGTGTGCCGAGGTCGATTCCGATTATCACGAAAGACCGGAAAATTCCCACAGCAAATTGAGTACGTTTAAGGACGGATTCAAAATTTTATGGAGCATAGTCAGGTTGCTGAAGGAGAACAGACCGTTGCTGTTTTTCGGAATGATATCATTGGTATTGTTTTTGCTGTCGCTTGGGTTGGCCTATCCTATTTTGACGACTTTTTTGGAGACGGGCTTGGTTCCGAGGCTGCCGACGGCGGTGCTGTCAACAGGAATCATGATGATTTCGTTCCTGAGTCTGACTTGTGGAATGATATTGGATAGCCTCTCCCAAGCCCGAATCGAAATTAAAAAGCTACACTATCTGCAGTATGACATCAAAAAAATCAATTCAATCACTTAGCGACCGAAGAAATCAATTTAGACATTTCTTTATTGGCAGCGTCCAGGTCCTTCACCGGAGCGAATGTTTTTCTGTGGTATGGTGTTGCTCCATACTGAATGATGGCATAAATGTGTCGCTTCGATCCATATCCGACATTTGTGTCCCAGCCGTATTGCGGGTATTTTTTGTCCAACTCTTTCATGAGATTGTCGCGGTATTCCTTTGCAATGATGGACGCCAGCGCGATGGACATAACGGTGTCATCTCCCTTCACGATTGTTCTCACCTGAGTATTTTCCAAGATCGGAGCCTTATTTCCGTCGACCAAAGTGAGCGGTTTTGTTAAATTCAATGAAGAATAAGCTCGTTGCATTGCCAAAAAAGTCGCCTGCAGAATGTTCAACGAATCAATTTCGTCGACGGATGCCGTTCCGATGGAATATTTCAGAATTTCCTCTGGCTGTTTGGCGATCCAATCCAAAACTTTTTTTCTCTGTCTGTGCGATAGCTTTTTGGAATCTCTCACGACTATCTCGTCCTTCTCGATTAGTGCGATTCCTTCCTCGCTGATCCACACGGCGGCGGTCACGACAGGTCCGGCCAAAGGTCCGCGCCCGACTTCGTCTATGCCGATGCAATCATTGGGGCTAACGTTGTTTTCCAAATACCACAGCGAATTCATTTTTTATCTTTCGTCTAAGAAACTCCCTATTATAACGATGTATTTTGGCGATTGAAACAGAGACATAGAGGGATTTGAAAAGATTTATGAAAACTCTTTTTAGAAAAATCTATAATGAGAACAAATCGATGGTCTAGTTCGATAGAAATAAACAGAAGAAAAGAGTAACATTGCTTTTGGAAGGAAGGATATTGAGCAATGCGTAAAAATACCGCAATAGTTTTGTCTGTTTTCATGGCATTGGCTGTGGTTTTTTATGAACCTTTGTTGTCTGGCTTCTATACAATGAAATTGATTTACATAAGGAAAGAATATCCAAAGGTCATGTCGACGACTGAAACATTAAGGGAGATATTATCGGGTAAATCCATTGCTCGATTTGGGGATGGAGAATTGCAGTTGATTATGGGCGGGAGATTGGTAAGAGAAGGGGAAAAAGATGAATATCAAGTTTATAGTAAGCAATTATCAGACAGATTAAGAAGGATCATAAAATCTCCTACAGAAAATTGTGTTATAGCTATCAATAATTTTTGCGATAAGTGGAACGATAAAGAGCTCGATGGATCAAAATTCTCTTGGTGGGAGACGTTTTGGCTTAAGTATTGGAAAAAATTAAAGAGCATTTATAAGGAGGGATATACATACGGATGTAGTGAGGTTACCAGAATTATGGTTTTTAAAGAGAATAGTCTTGAAGATATAAAAAAGATATGGGACAAGAAAAAAGTTCTTTTTGTTGTTGGAAACAATTCCTATTTTGTATACGAAAAAAGATTATTTGATAACATTAAAAATGCAAAACTGTTGGTAGTTCCGGGAAAAAGCTCATTTAATAAATACGATAGCATATTGGATACGATAATGACGTTTGATAAGGAGTATTTGGTACTGTTGTCTCTGGGGCCTTGTGCTACAGTTTTAGCTTATGATTTATCGAAAGAAGGGTACCAAGCTTTGGATATCGGCCATTTACCCAACAGTTATTTGGAAGCGACTGGTGAACGAAAAAAGCCTGAAGAAGAAAATGCAGAAGAGAGACGATTTTCGGTAAAAGAAGGAATCTATGATTTGAACTTATAGCCAATTCGGCACGTTGTCTATATGTAATTCCTTTCATTGAAAATAAAAATATCACAATCTATACCGCACATCTCATCATTTCGGAAAATTCTTCGATTTTCAGGCTTGCTCCTCCTATTAAAACTCCGTCGACGGAGGGAATTTGCAGAATATCCGATATATTTTTGATATTTACTGAACCTCCGTAGAGGGTAGGGCACTTGAACGCGGTTATTTGTTTGATAAAACTCAAGACTTCGTGAATTTCCGAGGTGGTCGGAGTTTTTCCGGATCCAATGCTCCAAACAGGTTCGTAGGCGATGATTGCTTTTTGCAGATTTTCATCATTCTTAAATTTGCCGAGCTGAGTTGATAAAACATCTCGCCATTCAGGTCTTGCTTCTTCCGTTTCTCCGACGCAAATAATTGGAATAATGTTCAATTCAATTAACGTTCTATATTTTTCAAAAATCAGTTCATTAGATTCTTTAAAAATTCGGCGCCGCTCGGAATGTCCGACGATAACATACTTGCACCCGAGGTCTTGCAGCAACAGAGGACTTACTTCTCCTGTAAAAGCACCGTTTTTTTTGTCAGAACAATTCTGTGCGCCCAGAGAATGGGAAAAATTTTCAAATTTGTGAAGCAGTGGAAACGGCGGGCACACCACAATCTGATTCTCCGTTTTTATCGAATTTATTTTTTTCAAAAAATTTTCCGCGAATTCGACATTGCCATTCATCTTCCAATTTGCGACCAAAAATTTCATAAATTCACCTTCTTTATACTTGCTACAGCTGCCGACACTTAATAATATAGCTTTGTATTTAAAATTAAGGAAGAATCAATGCTGGAATTAATTCGTAAATATTCTAAATCGATTGTGGTGAAGATATTTTTGACGATTTTAGCTGGATCGTTTTTTTTGTTTTTTGGGTTTTCTTACGTCGTTAATAAATTAGCGGGTAAGGATTATGTTGTGAAAATCGCTGATGTAAAGATTCATCCTCAAGTTTTTAAATACGAGAAAAACAAGAAGCTTAACGCCGTAAAGAGGCGATATGGTGAAGTAGATGATAAGGAACTTTCTAATACAATTCTTCGCCAAATAATTTGGGAAAATGTCATAAACTTGGCCGCGAAAGATTTTGGTATAATCGTTTCGGATTCCTCCGTATTCAATCATATAAGCAACATGGATGAGTTCAGAACGAAAGACGGGCATTTCAGCGCAGCAAATTTAAGAAGATTTTTGCAAATAGTAGGCATGACGGAAGAGGAATTTTTACAGGCTGAAAAAAGAGAGATTAAGTCTCAAATTATTAAATTTCCGTTCAGATACGTTTCTTTGAGGGACGAGTTTGCGTATTACTCGAAAATAGCAACAGAGAAAAGGAGTTTGAAATTTTTCGAAATTAATCCAGCATCGTTCACAATAACGGAAAGGCCGACGGATGAGGAGTTAACAGAGTTTTATAATAACAATTCCGAGGAATTTGAGGTTCCGGAAAAGCGTTCGTTCGATGTTTTGATTCTTTCCATGGATAGAGTGGAAAAGAATACCGAAATTTCTCAGGAAGAAATAATTGAGAGGGCTAGAGATATTTACGGAGATGACTACACCGAAAAAAACCTAGAAGAATTTATGAAAACCGAAGAATTCAAAAATTTTAAACAGGAGAGAGTTGCCGAGGCGGCAGAAGAAATCACTCGACAGGTGCAAGACGATTTGGTTTCGGGAAGTATGATCGAAGAGATTACGGCGAAATATGGTTTGAGATCCTTGAATGTGAAAAGTGTTAAGTTGGATGAAGTAGATGAAATTCCTCTTCCGTTCAAGAAAGATGTCATGACCGTGGCCTTCGGATCGGATGAAAATGAAGTTGGGGACTTTAACGAGGCGGAGGATTCAAATAAAAAGTTAGTTCAATGGCTGGTTTATGTCTCCGATGTTACGCCAAAGCATGTCGAGCCCCTCGAGCAGGCGAAAGAAAGAGTAAAAGTAGAATGGCGCAAAGATCGGCAGCATAACAAAGCCTTGGCGGTTGCGAATGAAGTAATATCAAAAGTGTCTGAAGGAGAGAAATTTGCAGATCTGGTTAGGGCAAGAAATTATAGGTTAAAATCTACAAGTCATTTCGACAGTTTGGGGATAGTTTCTGATAATAGCGAAAAGTCAGAAATTATAGACAGCTTGCATGAGGAGGTTTTTTCCAAACTCAAGAACGAAGTTGGTATGAAGGAGTTGAACGGTAAGATCGTGGTTTTTCAGGTTGCAGATATAAGTTATGACAAGAAAAAAGAGGAGGAGAACTGGCAACGCAGTTTCGTTTCATTGTTACTAAATTACTCCGACGACATGTATCAGCAGCTTATAGGACATTTATCCAAAAAATACGAGGTAAAGATAAACTATGATATTCTTAAAGAGGTTGATGAATCGATAGATCCTTCCGCTTTGGATGAGGTGTTTTAGGTATTGTGACACTTGAAAAACCGATGTTTTTTTTGTATTTTCGGTGTTGAGAAAATTTAGGGTATTTTGTATTGAAGTTAGAGGAAAAAATAAGGGAAGTCATCGAAGCTCCGTTGGAAAACAAAGGGTATGATTTGGTCCGTGTCAATGTCATTGGAGGCAAGAAGAGGCTAGTGGTCGGCATAGATATAGATCGTTTGGATGAAAGAAATGTCACGGTTGATGACTGTGTGGAGGCAAATCGTTTAATTTCCGCAATTTTAGATGTTGAAGATTTTATAAACGGAGCGTATAATCTAAAGGTTAGTTCGCCTGGTGAAAGCCGTCCTCTTGCAAAGATTAGAGATTTTAAGCGTTTTTGCGGTCAGATTGCAAAGATGGAGTTGGCTGGTCCCATGCAGGGAATAAAGAAATTCACGGGTAAGATTGTAGATGTCGACGAAACGGAGAATCTGATCAGAGTTGAGATTCCCGAAGAGGACAATCGGGAGGTTTATTTGTCTATCGATGATATAAAAAGGGCTAATGTAAAAAGAGAGTTTTGAAGAGGAGATGAGTTATGTCAACAGCTTTGTGGACGGATTCTAAATTTTATGGACCTGAGTTGTTGCAGGTTGCGGATTCTGTTGCTCGGGAAAAGGGGTTGAATAAGGATCAGGTTTTGGAGGCTATGGAAGGAGCTATCCAGAAGGCAGCAAAGTCCAGGTATGGATACGAGAGCGATATAAGAGCAAGCATTGATAAGAAAACCGGAGAAGTTACCATAATGAAGTACTTGACGGTGAAAGATTCAGTCGAAGATGAGTTTAATGAAATTACGCTGGAGGAGGCGAAAAAAATGGATCCGAACGCCGAGATCGGAGCGGTATTCACCACGAAACTTCCTCCGATTAATTTCGGAAGAGTTGCAGCTCAGACTGGTCGGCAGATAATTGTTCAAAAAATTCGCGAAGCGGAAAGAGAGAAGCAGTATAACGAATTCAAAGACAGAGTCGGTGAAATAGTCAGCGGTGTTGTAAAAAGAGCCGAGTTCAATTCCGTCACTTTGGATGTGGGGCATACAGAGGCGGTAATTCGAAGAGATCAGTTGCTTCCAAAGGAAAATTTCCGAGTCGGTGACAGAGTCAGAGCTTATATCGCGGATGTTTCCAGAGAAGATCGAGGTCCGCAGATATTTTTGTCTAGGACTCATCCGCAATTTTTGGTCAAGTTGTTTTGGCAGGAAGTTCCTGAAATTTACGAGAGAGTTATTGAAATTAAGTCCGTGGCAAGAGATCCGGGTAGCCGCGCCAAGATAGCTGTTTACACTAGCGATGCAAATATCGATCCGATCGGAGCTTGTGTTGGTGTGCGAGGCAGCAGGGTGCAGGCGATTATCCAAGAACTTCAGGGCGAGAAGATCGACATTGTTTTGTGGTCAGACGATCCCGCTACCTTTGCCGTTAATGCGTTGGCTCCCGCGGAGGTTTCGAGAGTTGTTGTTGACGAGGAAAATCACAAGTTCGAGGTTTTAGCGCCGGACAGTCAATTGAGTTTGGCCATAGGAAGGCGTGGACAAAATGTTCGTTTGGCTTCTATGCTGATTGGTTGGAATGTAACGGTGGTTTCCGAGACGGAAGCTCTCGAAAGAAAGAATAAGGAGTATCACGAAAGTTCAAAGGCCTTTATGGATGCTTTGGATTGTGATGAGGTTATAGCTCACCTCCTCGTTACTGAAGGTTTTTCGAGTGTGGAAGAGCTGGCTTATATCTCTAAGGAAGATCTGTCTTCCATCGAAGGATTCGACGAAAATCTTGCCGAAGAGCTGATAAGCAGGGCCAATGTGTATCTGGGTAAAAAGGAAGAAGAGATAAAAAAGCAGTTAAGTGAAAAAAGTATTGATAAGAAAATAGTAGAATTGGATACGTTCTCTAATAGTGATTTGCTTGTTTTGGCGAATGCAGGGATTTTGAAGTTGGACGATGTCGCTGATTTGAGTGCGGATGAGCTGGTCGAACTTTTGCCGAATCTCTCTGAACCTGAAGCCAGTGATATCATTATGAAGGCCAGGGAACATTGGTTTAAGTAGATTGGAGATAATATGTCAGAGGTAAAGAAGGGGACATTGAGTTTATCTCGTCCTGCGGATGTGAAGAAAAGTTCAGATTCTCCGGTCGGAAGAGTGCGACAGAGTTTTTCTCACGGCAAGTCTAAAGTTGTCACTGTTGAGGTGAAAAAAAAGCGGTTTGTTCGTCCTACCGGGAAGACAGTAGCAAGCACGCCTCAGTCTTCTTCTGAACTTCGGCAGGGAGATTTGACTTCCGCGGAATTGCAGACCAGATTAAAAGTGGTTAAGGATGCGATAAAGGAAAATAAAGAGCAAGAGAAAAGGCTCCGTCAGCAAAAAGAGATGGATGAAAAGCTGCAACGCGAGCTTAAAGCAAAGAAAAAGTTAGAAGGGGATGACTTAAAACAGCGAGAATCAGACGAAAAGGTAAGTGATTCTGAATCATTGTCTGGATCAGTTGTTGCCGAAAAAAAATCCGAGAAAAAGAATTTTTCGAATAATTTTGTAAAAATTAAGGAATCTCACAACAAAGTTCAGCCGAGAAGAGGGATGCATTCTGATCGGTATTCCGATTTTTCCGAGAACGAGGATAATTTCGTAAAGACCAGTAATTTTCAGAAAAAGACTCTTGCGGTGAAGAAAGATATAAAGGAGTTAAAAGGGAAGTATGCGGCTTCTTCTGGAAAGATTTCGATATATAATGCGCTGGACGATAAGGGAGAAGAAAGAACTCGTTCCTTATCTTCGTTACGTCGAGCAAGGCAGAAGAATAAGCAAAATGCTTCCAGACCTCAAGAAGAAATCAAAGTCATAAAAGAAGTAGTTGTGCCTGAAACCATAAGCGTTCAAGAACTTTCGAACAGAATGGCTACAAGAACGGGTGAGGTCATAAAGTGTCTCATGAAACTCGGAACAATGGTTACCGCCAACCAAATCATAGATGCGGATACCGCAGAAATCGTTGTCACGGAGTTCGGACATAAGGTTAAGCGCGTGAGTGACAGTGATGTCGAGTTGATATTGAAGAAGGTTGATACCGAGGCGGATTTGAAGCCGAGGCCTCCTGTTGTTACGATTATGGGACACGTCGATCACGGAAAAACTTCACTTCTGGATGCTCTGAGAAAGACGGATGTCGCGTTGAATGAGGCTGGGGGAATTACCCAGGGAATTGGTGCTTATCAGGTAACCTTGAAAGATAATAGAAAGATTACGTTCATTGATACGCCGGGTCACGCCGCGTTTACCGAAATGAGATCAAGAGGAGCAAATGTTACCGACGTTGTTGTTTTGGTTGTGGCTGCTGATGACAGTGTGAAAGATCAGACAATTGAAGCAATACATCACGCAAGGGCCGCGCAAGTTCCGATGATTGTTGCGATCAATAAGATGGACAAACCGGGAGCAAATCCTGACAAAGTAAGAAAAGATTTGATGAATTACGAGGTGTTTGTCGAGTCTTACGGCGGAGACGTGATGGATGTTGAAATTTCAGCTAAGTCAGGGTTGAATCTTGATAAATTGGAGGAGGCTATCCTTCTGCAGGCGGAGATGCTGGAACTGAAAGCAAATCCGGACAGGATCGCAGAGGGGGTTGTGATAGAGTCCAAAGTAGAGAAAGGTTTGGGGTCCGTTGCGACGGTATTGGTAAACAAAGGAACTTTGAGAATCGGTGATATTTTCGTTTCAGGAACGGTATTCGGTAAGGTTCGGGGAATAAGAAATGATTGCCGGAAATCTCTGAAGGAATTAACTCCGGGAATGCCGGGCGAGATTATCGGATTCAACGGAACGACGATACCGGGGGATGATTTTGTTGTTGTCGAGGATGAGGCGAAAGCCAGAGAGATCGCTAATTATCGAGACAGAAAGAAAAGAGAGCAGTCCTGGGTTGTGTCTACTCGTACCACCGTTGAGCAGATGTTTTCCAAGTTGGAGTCTGATGAGAAATTACAGGTTTTATCGGTGATTTTGAAGGCAGATGTTCAAGGATCTTCTGAGGCGATTAGTTCCAGTTTGCAAAAATTGTCCAATGATGAGGTTGCGATTAAGATTATTCACTCGGGTGTGGGTGAAATCACTGAAAGTGATGTCGTTCTGGCCAAGGCGTCTCAGGCGATGATTCTCGGATTTAACGTAAGAGCAAATATGCAGGCTAGAGATCAAATTGCCCGTGATCGGATACAAGTTAAATATTATTCCGTGATCTACGATTTGATTGACGACGTGAAGGCTCTGTTGTCTGGTATGTTAGCTCCTGATGAAAAAGAAAAAGTGATTGGTAGCGCCGAAGTCAGAAAAATTTTCGATATTTCGCGATACGGCAGGATCGCCGGGTGCATGGTCTTGGACGGTGTTGTCAGGAGAGGAGCGAAGGTTCGTTTAATACGAGATGGAATAGTTGTTCACACGGGTGCTGTTAAGTCAGTCAGACACGAAAAAGACGACGTGAAGGAAGTTCGCGCAGGGTTTGAGTGCGGTATATGTCTGGAAAATTACAACGATATACACTTGAAGGACGTCATTGAATGTTACGAAATCGAAGAAATCGCTCGTAAGCTGTAGTGGGTTCTTTATGAATAAGAATAACGGATCAAGATCAGATAGAGTAGCGTCGGAGATAAAGAAGGTTGTCTCCGAATACCTGATTCGCGGAGGACTTGAAAGTAGTGAAGGTGTGAATCCGTTAATGATCGTCGTGATAGATGTGGTGGTTAGCTCCTGTCTGCGTCACGCGAAGATTTTTGTATCTTCGATTTCCGATGATTTAAACAGTGATGTTTGCAGAGATTATTTAGAAAGGCATTCCTCTCAAATAAGAAAAACCATAGGATCCAGTATAAAATTGAAGTTTGTTCCTGAAATTAGGTTTTTAACAGATACTTCGCGCGAAAGAGCCAAAAGAATAGAGGATATCTTAAATGCGCAGAACTTTAAGTTAAGGTAAAGCATTACTTACGTTGTTATATATCCTAATGTATCCGTTTCCTACCGCTCTGTAGCCACCTATGAGCGCGAGGCTCAACAGAGAAGCAATTAAGACGTATTCAATTAAAGTAGCTCCATTTTTGGTTTTTTTCAGCTTGAATTTCCTTAACTTCATCTCTATTTCCGTCAATATATACAGATTATGGTACATAGATAATGTAAAGAAATAGTTAATTTTTGGGAGAAATATCTTTTTTACGATAAATTATTTATGTTACAATTTTTATTAATTTTATTAAAAAAATATTTAAATTGATCTCGTTTTTAATATAATAATTCTCCTATGAAACGCAGGCACACAAGACATTCAATGGAAGCTAGTGTGGACTCCTCGGTACCGAAATTACTTTTAAACTTCTTATTGTTTTTTGAGCTTTAAAAACGAGCCTTCAAAGCTAACCTAAGAAGTTTTGTATAGGCGTAAGTTTGTTGAGTAAATTTATTTCAAGCTTTTCCCAACTTCTCTGATATGTTCGGCGAGTTTCGCGAGATCAGGATTTGGTCCGTGATACTCGTGGGATGAAACATATCCTTCATAATGATCAAAATACTTATTGTAGTCGGTATGAATAGGTTTCCATCCACCTTTTGTTTTATGTAACGGAAATAATTTTGCGTGTACGTGGTTGATTCCGAATCCTTCGTAAATGATGGCGGTACGACCTACGTCATCAAATGACGCGTCTAAAAGCCTACCGACTATCGCCGATTTTATGGTGAGTTTTGCAAGTTCATCGTCCGGTAGATGAAAGGCGTAACTGTCGAAATGTTTTTTCGGAATCACAACCGATGCTCCCAAGGTGTTTGGATAGATGGATAAAAATGCCAGATGTTCTTCGTCTTCCCATATTTTGTAAATGGGGCTTTCTCCTCGAACGATTTTACAAAATAAACATTCTTCCATATTTTTCTCCATTTCAAATTGTTATGGTATATTGTTTGGGCATGTTGACTTTAATCACTCCTCCAAATGCGCACATTAGTATTGAACTGTCCGCCAAGACAGGTCCGATGCCTCCAATTATGTTTGGTTTTGTCGGGATCCAAGGACCCGCAGGGGTAGGGATGCATGGTCCAGGAGTGAGTACCCCGAATGCTGCGGCAGTAAGTGCTGCAGTTGATGGATTCAAAAGGCTTTTACAAACACCAAACGGAGCGATGTTTAAGAATGGAACACAGTCCATACAGGTGGCTATCGGACCGGTTGATCCAAAGAGATTTTTTGGTATAACTGTTAGCGGAGTTGGTGTTAATCCCATTGGACAACTGAGTAAAGCTCCGATGCTGCAGCAAAATCCCATTATGCCTCCTTGCTCGAAATTAGATTTCCGTTTTCATCGTAGGTTTCTGTATATCCGATAGGTTGACCGTTTTCATAATTCGAAACCTCGAGTATAGCTCCCGAATGATAATATCTCGTGACGATTCCATCGAGTTTATTGTTTTTGTAGCACGATTTCTCCTGAACGACTCCGTCTGGATAATAGAGGTAGCAATCGCCTTCCATTTGTCCTTTGACATAAGTTGCCTCGCGAATAATTCTTCCGGCCTCGTCGAATGAAACAAAAATGCCTTCAATTACTCCGTTTTTAAATGTTGTTTCAGCAGATTTTATACCCTTATTAAATAAAGTAGCAGGTCCGTTTATTGTTCCATTTTGAAATTGGGTATACATCAAGGGAACTCCATCTTGATAAAATTCCGCGGGGCCTGATAGGACATTGTCTTCGTAATTTAATTTCTGAGCGACTTGTTCGTTATTATCATAAATAACCATCGGGCCATGCATTTGACAGTCTTTCATTGAACAGGTTCTCATTAATTTTCCATTGGGAGATCTAACTTCTTCTATTTTGATCTCATCCTCTGCTTTTATTTTATCTGATTCGATTGTTTCTGGTGCGAGTGCTTCTAAATTATCCAAATGAAATCATCCCCCCTCCGATAGTTAACATTGGTGCGCGGAAACTGGATACACCTTTTCCGTTTATCTGAACCGCGGCACCTGTTAAATTCGTTACTCCTGTACCTTCAGCATTCAGAATTCCAGTACATTTTATATTCATGAATGCATTAGATTTTATATTCATACTTGCACCAGCTTCTATATTCATGCTTGCGCCAGCTTCTAAGTCCGTATTAAGAGAAGACTTAATTTTCATGGCGGCTCCGGATTCACAAGAGAAATTTCGGGTAGCTTTGAAAGTTGCCGAAGCATCAGCTTCAATTGTAACATTTCGTTCAGCCTCTGCCTTTATTGACGTTCCGGATTTTATAGAAATTTCTTTTCCTGCTTCTATTGAAATATTTTTATCGGCTTCGATTTTTAGGTTTCCAGTAATCTTTATTGTACAGTCTCCGTTTATGTCGATGGTTTGATTTCCCTTTTCGAGTTTTATGGAACTATTTCCCTTCTTCAAAACGATTTCGCTGTTTCCTTCATCCATTTGGATGGTACTATCCCCTTTTTTTATCGTATATTTGGAGTCACCTTCTTTCAGCAGTACAGATTTATCACCCTTTACAATTTCAAGTGAATGCATAACCTTTTCCCCTGGTTCTGCAAGTAGCTTTGTGGAATATGATCCATCTATAACGTCTATGTTTACATTTTTTTGAGCATGAACAAAGATTTCTTCTTTTTCATTTTCATCGTTGAAGCGAATTTCGTTGAATCTTGAATCCTTTGTGAAAGTTATGGTCTTCATTGTTGATATTTTATCTTGCGATTCAGAATAAGGAGGCTTGAATTGATCGTTGTAAACACATCCAACGACTAGTGGTTTGTCCGGGTCTCCCTCTAAGAACGATACCACAACTTCTTGCCCGACTCTGGGGACATAAACTGCTCCCCAGTTACTTCCGGCCATTAATTGCGCGACTCTGATCCAACAAGAGCTGTCGTTCGTATCCTTCGATTTTCCTTTCTGATCCCAGTGGAAATGAACCTTGATGCAGCAATATTTATCGCGATATATCTCTTGTTTGGAAGGACAGACTACCACCGCTGTTTGATTTCCGTAGATTTTCGGTTTATGTGTTTTTCTGGGAGGTCTAAACTCAGTACCTTTCGGTAATGCCCAAAATCTGTTTCGATAAACAAATCCATTTTTTTCGTTGCGGTCGAATATATGCTCGACTCTACACAGGATATAAGAATCATTAAAACTTTCGGCATGATGGGCTGTAAGCTCAAATGTTGTGCCGGGAGAAAAATCTGGAATAGTAGAATCTCCTTGTAGCATTATGTGTTTGCATTCAATTTCTTGAACTCTGAGCTTCGATAGTTCTTCTCCCTCTTTTGCTTGAGAAAATCCACCCGGGTACTCGTAGAAAAGAGTTTGTCCCTTCCATTTTGTTTCTAATTTGTTGAATAATTTCGTATTGGAATTTTCATAATTATAATCTGCTGCGGAATATCCACCGACGTTCATAAAGATATTTTTACTCGTATTAAAAACCTTTCCGAGAGGACAGATTTTCTGGCCGCTTTTGATGAATCCGGCTTTTTCCTTAAGTTTTTGATTCGTATCCATACCGTCTCTGATTATGAGGGTATGTTTGTTTTTTTCGTGTTTGAAATAATAAAAAATTCCTTCATCTTCCATGAGACGGGAAATAAAATTAAAAGAACTTTCGTTATATTGTACGCAATAAGTACGATTATTGTTGCCACACTTTGATTCTGAGACATCTATTTTGTATTCTTTCAGTACGCTTTTTATTATCTCCATTGTAGATTTTTCCTGAAATATCTGGCAGTTACTGTCCAAGGACAACAGCCATAACTTCGGCCGCATCGTGAAAAAATATTCAGTGTTATATATATCTTCTTTTTGCGAAGTTCTTCCTTGTGAAAATTGAGTTATTATTCCGTTGATAAATCTTTCGTGTTTTTCTGATTTAAAATGAAGGGTAACATTCGATCCGAGGATTTTTTCGGCGTCGATCTCCCTGTTCGCGGAAGAAAAATTTACATGAAACTCAAACAACTCGGATATAGCTTCCGAACCCCTTATATTATTGATGACTACATCTTCTTTTAGTTCGGATATAGACAATTCAACGAATAAATCTTTTTGAGATGTCAGAATGTCCATAACTTCTCCCCCCTTAATAGGATAATATAAAATTGATTAAAAATATCAATCAATTTTAACAAAATTCAATATTGTTTACTTTTTTGTAACCTTCTTCAGGTTATAATTCAGAGGAATTTATGGAGGAAATGTTGGATAATTTCTCAAACAATTACTCGGCAGGGCGTGTTTTCGTTAAAGAAGAGCCAAGGATAGAAATAAACAATTACCCTACACGTCCGTCCTTAGTTAGAAGTTTACTGAACAATAAGTTTGTTTGGTTTTGTATAATTTTATACGCGATTGTGTTTTTGGGAGCCATTTTGATGGAAAAAAATAAATTCTTTTCCAAACTTATCCCGATGATGAAGGGGGAAATATTTCTGTCAGATGATCGGATCATAACCTCTATAGAAGGTAAGTTTCCAATTATAATTGATAAAAACGATCCGCGAATCAGAGAAGAGTTGAGTTATAAGGATAGCGTGACATCGTTATTTGACGTCGCGGCTTTGAATCTTTGTACGAAGGGAGAATCGGTAGCTGAGGTTGGTGCTCACTACGGATACAACAGCATAATGCTTGGACAGATCTTGAAAACAAATGGAAAGTACGTAGCGATCGAAGCAAATCCGGTCGTAGCGAAGTGCTTACATAAGAATATAGTGTTGAATGATTTATCAGAAACCGTCGAAGTGATCGAAAAAGCGGCCTCGGATCGTCCAGGGCGAGGTGTTATAGAGAGTATCATTTCTTTATTTGCAGATAATCGCAAAGTAGTAACAAAAAAAGTCGATGTAGAATGTCAGACATTGAATGAAATGCTTAAAGACAAGGGCGTTTCTCTGATTTTAATTGGTGTTCCAAACGCGGCGTTCGCGGTTTTGAAAGGAGCCGATGAGATTATTGATGAATCAGACAATATCAAGATATTGGCTCATTTTGATATGGACAGAGTGGACGAGTCGATTAATGTTCTAGGTGACTTAACCTTTTTGGCTAAACACGGGTTGAAGTTCTATGAGGTAATTTCGGCAGACTCAATAAGTGAGATATCTATTGATGAAATGATCAACAAGAAAGAGTTTGTTGTGTTAATGAGGAAAGATAAATAGCCATGAAAAAGACAATTTTTGTAGGAATTTCGTTGCTGAGCATTAGTATTTGCATTGATGAAGTATGGGGATTGCTCAATTCGAGAGTTGGAAGCTCAAATAGGCGCAACAGTACGGGAAATATTACAAGGGGAATGAGTACCCGAGGATCAATGTTCGAAAATAGGCGCAACAACACGGGAAATATTACAGGGGGAATGAATACCCGAGGATCAGTATTCGAAAATAGGCGCAACAGCGGAAATACTAGAGATATTCTTTCGGATATAATATTGGAAAAAACTGTGTTAGACGAGTTGAAAGATATTATAGACGAGATTCCTTCAAAAAATATTCGATTTTTGCAGAGGAATATGAGGTATCTTTCCATTAGCCTTCCTAGAGGAAACGGAGTTAATGATGTACAAATGATAATTAATAAAATTAATGGAGCTTTGAATTGTTTAGAGGACTTGCTGAGTATAAGGAATAATCTATATTTTGAATTATTCAATAGAACAGAGAGAATAGAAAATTTGCCAGATGATGTGGAGCTGAATGGGATAATTGAAGATTTCGGTCGGATTGATATGGCTAGGCTTGGCAAAATTATATCTATATGTGAAAAAGAAAGGTCATTAGAATCAATTACTGCAAATTTAAGGAAATTTTCGAATAGAATTAAAGAATCGAAAAATTTTTTAGAAGATATAAATCAAAGATTTTCTCAGATATTAATATCACAAATCGAAGGAAATCCAGAGCGCAAAAATTTAGAATTGGCCAATACTCCGGAGAATCGAAGATTGGGAAAAATTCGGGACGATAATGAAGAGCAAAATGCTTTCGATGATGTCCCTTCTCCATACGATGCATCTAGTTCTCAGGGACCTTCGACGCAACAACCAGGAACGGAAGGAAATTCAGGAAACACGGTTCCTCAGTCAACGCCGGGAACAGAAAATAATACTAATAACGCGACAAATTCTCAGCCAACGCCAGTACAGCAAAGCGTTGGGCAGTCAGCTACAGAAAGTAGCTCTGCTAATGCGGCAGTTGCTCAAGTAGCCTCTGTGCCACAAAATACTGTACAAACAACAGACGTAAGTAATTCTAACGCAACTACTCCGGGAGTTTCGGGACAACCACAAAATACAGAGCAGCAGCCAGTGAGCGATAATTCTTCACAAGTATCGACGCAACAGTCTGCGAATAATGCGACGACTAACGTGTTGGCTTCTCAGGGAGATAGCTCTAATAATGTGACAAATTCTCAGCCAACGCCAGTGCAGCAAAGCGTTGGGCAGACAACGACGGAAAGTAGCCCTACTAATGCTGCAGTTGCTCAAGTAGCTTCTGCGCCACAAAATACAGTTCAGTCGACAGTCGGAGATAGTTCTAATAATGCGACTTCGACGCAACAGCCAGCAAATAGTGCAGCTCCACAAGGGCAAAATTCGGGAACGGAAGGTAGCGCAGGTAACGCGGCAATTCCTCAAGGAATCACTACGCAGTCAACAGAAAATAATACTAATAATGCGCCAATTCCTCAGGGGGATAGTTCCAATAATGCGATGAATTCTCAGCCAACTTCGACACAAACGGGACAGCAGCCGGGAACAGAGGGTAGTTCAGGAAACGCAACTCCTCAGCCAAATACCGGGCAAACAGCAGAGGAGAGTAGTCCTAGCACATCCACTCAAGTAACCCCAGCGCAACAAAGCATTGAGCTGCCGACAACAGCTAGTAATTTTCAAGTAAATATCATTAACAGAGAAAATCCGAAAAAATTTTATGTATCACTGGAGCAAAATGTAAAATTTTTGAAAGACGAAGATCTCAACAATGAAAAGAAAAAGGCAGCATATGATAGGATTTGTAAATATCTGGAAGAAGCGAAATTGGAACGAAGCTTTGAACAAAGAGTTTCGGATGCGCAGCGAATCATAAATGCCTACAATTCGTTGACGATCTTAATTCCCCAGAAGTTGAAAGCGGTGCCGCGTCAAAAGATAAAATCCTTGCGTGAAACAATCTATTCAGAAGTTTTCGATGATTTGAAATTGCGCATGGAAAAGCTTAAGTCTGACGATAGATTCAAAAATTATGAAAAAGATATCGATAATTTCATTAAACTTAATGAAAGAAATAAGTCAGATTTTTTTGATAATGACTTTTTCAATGCGTTTTTCAAGGAAATCAAGGAGAATCAAGATATAAACTTTGCTAAATTCCTTAAGAGTAAAGGAAAAGAGACAGAGAGTTTTGAGGCAATCACCTCTGATCGAAAAAATAGAGCGGGACGTAACGATCAATTTTCAAGTGCTTTGATGTATGATGACAAGAAAGCTATGTCTGTTATCGGAATATATAGACGTGGCCTTATGAGTGCTTCGGTGGATGCTTATGATCAGTTGATAAGGAAAATCTGGAATGAGACAGGGGTAGATTATAAAGTGGTGGATTTGGTCGGCCCTGTCCTGCATGATGGTGTGATTTTATCGATAGATGTTAATTAAAAGTATCTGGTTATACGATGAAGGTGAATCCGTGGAATTATGCAGGTATCGCGCACGCGCAGCGGTAATGTGAAGAGGAATATGCCAAGCCGTAATTTACCGGAAGTGAATACAAAGTGGATGTGACGGGCGTTATTCGTATCAGTGTAATTTGCGTTTCATTGAAAATAAATGCTCATGTCAATGAAATATATTTAGAGGTGGAGAGCTTAAAAAGCAAGGTTGATGAAGTATTATTTATGCAGAAAAAGCGTTACCCGATAGAGATTAAGATAGTGCTGGATCGCATAAAAAAAGAAGACGGTATAAAAACCGATCTTCTTTTTTTTTGTAACTGGTAATACAATGAAAACTCCCCGAGGGGAGTTTTTTATAAGACCATAATTGTAATTAATCTCTTATCTTCCTCTTTTTGGCTGGGCTGAACCAGATGAAACGATACTAGATGTTTCAACATTTGTCTTTACCGATGGGTTAGACTCGTTTACTTTTTTGTCAGCCAAAAGTGCGCTTATAGACTCAAAACTCTTGGAAAGACTAGTTAGGAGAGCTTGGATATTAAGTTCTATCCCTTTTCCCTTATTTGTCATGTAAGTTCCTGGTTTTGTTTCCTGGGCTAAATTTATTATTACACCAGCTATTGTTGAGATGTTCCCCCCACATTCTTTTTTAAAACTCGTCCAGTCGGGCGAATTCGATTCGCTCCATGTTCCTAGGCTTTCTTTTAGTGCAATAGCCGCTTGTGTCGCCTTTTCACCTTTTTTCGCGATATTGGTTCTACTATTCTTTTTTTTCATAGAGTTAAAGAATTCAGATATTTTTTTTGATTCCTTTAAAATACCATCCAATGTTTTTTCTGTTGTTTCAACTTTGGATTTTTTAAACTCATTGATTTTTTTTGTTAACGCTTCGATTTCATTAACTATCGTTGTTGACTTTTCTTCATAATTCTCTCCTGCATATTGCTTTAAAGTATTATCGACCTTTGTCTTTTCACTTGCACTTCTTCCAAAAAGTCCTGCATTCACATCTGTCGTTATGCACGCTGCCGCCAACATGGCGCCTAATAATAGTTTCTTCATAATATTTCCTCCAAATTTAACTATTTACGTCTTTCATTCTAAGGAAACAAAGTTAACAAAAAGTTAATTTTTTGAAAAAAAATCAGAAATTTTAGTAAAAATTCGCTCAAGCCTTAAATTTTAGCAAAAGGGCCTTATGGCAGGCTTAACGCTCCTTGCAGATCAAAGACAGTTTCTTCAGCAAAAACTTCTCTGCTTGCGTCTAAGACGACCATATCATAGAAAATTTGCGCGGTTTTTAGTAATAAAGGCGATGGTTCTTCTATTTCGTGAAATGATTTCTCTCCGACCTCAAAAACATGCCTTAGCGCGAAATTTTTACTGTTCAAACATGAAAAAATTTCCGTTATGGAGTTCCTGATGTGCTTGATTTTTCGAAACAACATGCTTTTGTTTAAGGCTATTATAATCAAATCTCCATTTATTTTTAGACACCGCGAAATTTCGTTTAGTGTTTGCCTCGAGTGTTTCGAAAATTCAAAGAAATTTATTACGATGATTTTATCGAAGCAGTAAGATAAGAAAGGTAGGTTTTTTTCATCTACAACCACCGTTTGAAACGGCCTGATTGAAGGCCATCTGCTGGTTTTGTATCCCGCAGGTATTGCGTAGAATAAATTTTCGCTCTCCAATTTATTTAAATACGGATCACCACATCCTAGTATCAACGTGGACTCTCCGCAAGAGATTCTGTTTGACAGATATTGAGAAATTTTTTTTGCCAAACACCCCCCCAACTGAGATGCATAAAAATCTTCTAGCGAAGTAACATTTGAATATTTCATTCGTACATGTATAATAAGTCCTACGATGAAGTCTACACGTAGTTGACTGACTTTGTCGAGTTTGAGTTTGTTATTTTTTAGGAATTGTGATGACTAGGTCTGATTTGGTTTCTCGTGTTTCTGCTATTTTTCCGTATGTAAATGTCGGAAATGTTGAGCGAATTATATCGATTATCATTGATCTGATGGTTGATAAACTCAGAAAGGGAGGCAGGATAGAGTTGAGAGATTTTGGTGCTTTTTCTACCAGAGAGAGGGGAGAGAGTCAGGGAAGAAACCCGAGAAATGGAGAAAAGGTCGTTATAAAGGCCAAAAGAGTTCCATTTTTTAGAGCAGGTAAGAAATTGAGAGATGCGGTCAATGGAAGAGAATGGATTAGAGATAATTCGTTTGGAGATGAGGACTGATAATGAATTGGCTTACGAACTTTGTCAGACCGAAAATAAGGGCTCTGGTTGGGAATGATGTTCCTGATAATTTATGGAGAAAATGTCCCGGTTGCGAACAGATGATTTTTCACTCGGATTTATCTGGTAATTCGCAGGTGTGTCCACATTGTGATTATCATTTTAGGTTGTCCGTGGATGAGCGAATATCCAGTTTGTTTGACGGCGGAGAGGTCAAAAAAATAAAATATAAATCCTTGTTGAATGATCCGTTGAAATTTAAGGATTCAAAAAAATATTCGGACAGGCTGAAGGCCGCAAAGGAAAAGACGCAGAGCGAGGATGCAGTCAGCGTTGTTTATGGCCGTATAAACGGGAATAAATGTGTTGCAGTCCTTTTCAATTTCGATTTTATGGGTGGATCTATGGGAAGCGCTGTAGGAGAAGGAATTATTGCCGGAGCAGAATATGCGCTAAAAAAATCGTGTGCTCTTCTGGTTATTCCCTGTTCTGGTGGAGCTAGGATGCAGGAAGGAATCTTTTCTCTGATGCAGATGCCGAGATCGGTAGTTGCGATCAACAAAATAAAAGAAGCTTCCTTGCCATATATTGTGTTGTTAACAAATCCGACTGCGGGAGGGGTATCCGCTTCTTTTGCGATGTTAGGAGACTTTCATATCGCGGAGCCGAGAGCCTTGATCGCTTTCAGCGGACCTCGTGTTATTGAAGGAACGATCAGGGAAAAGCTTCCGGATGGATTCCAAAAATCAGAATATCTGCTTTCGCACGGAATGGTCGATATGGTGGTGGAGAGAAAAGATCTGAAGGAAGTGATTTCTCGAATTGTATCAATAGTTACTCATAAAAAAAGCAGCTGACTTTTAGATATCTGTTGGGTTTTTGATAGATACAGAGAGTAGTTCGCTTCTCTCGTTTTTGGTCGTTAAGCTTTTGTTTCGAGTGGATCGTATGTTTGTATGTGTTTTCCTTTTATAATAATTGTTTTTTATTAAAATATTTTATATATTTTATTTATAAAACGATGGAGGAAGGAAATGAGGTTCGTTAGTTGTTTTTGTTTGGGAATGTTAGCTTTTGAAGTGTTGGCGGAAGATGGCAATGCGTCGTGGGGAAGTGGTTCAAGCCCTGAAGTTTATATAGATGTAAGTAAAAAAGCGCAACAAAATGCATTAAAACATGATGGGATGAAGATCATGGGGGGATTGACTTACTCGATGTCTTCATTTAACGCCACTATTCGAACCGGTTCGAGAAGAACAAAGCAAAGTATGAATAATTTTATGCTTACGTTAGGAATTGATTATTCGAAAAAATTTAAGAAAAATTTTATTTTAGGTATTACGCTTTTGCTGGACTTTTGGAAGGCCCAAAAGAAAACCGGCGATATGCAAATATTTAACTATGATTATTATGACAGGAGTCAGAGCACTTGGGCCAATTTATTTAACACCCTCTCCGGGGAACTGAAAATACCATGCATAATTCCGGAAATTTCGCTAAAAGGAGGTTATATTTTCCACAACTTGGGAACGGTTGCCTTTTTGAAATTGGGAGCGCAACGCTTGCAAGCGGAATATACATACTATGTTGACGGCAAGCGAATTTCTTCTGTAAATGCAACAAAATTCATTCCTCTGTTTGGAATAGGCGGGCATAAACGTTTCAATAAAAAATGGGGTGTTTCCGTTGAAGTGAATTTTCCATTCAAGAGAGAACACGAAGGTATAACCGACTACGGTAACGTAACATATCATAAAATAAGAATGGGAAGAACAACGGTGAGAGTCCTAGCGACCTACTCAATTCCGGATAAAACGAATTAATCTCTGGAAAATTATCGAGATTTGCGTTATTCTTGCTTCGTGAGAGAGGGGGAGTTATGGGGCATCTTTTCGTTATTTCGGGGCCTTCTGCCGTAGGAAAGACTACGATTGTTAGATATCTTTTGGATAAGAAGCCACAGTTATCCAGGGTTATTACATGCACGACGCGATCTATCCGTGAGGGGGAGGAAGACGGTGTCGATTATTTGTTTTTATCTAAAGAAGATTTTCGAGAAAAAATAGAGCGCGGTGAGTTTGCTGAATTTTCAGAAGTTTACGAAAATTACTACGGTGTTTTGCTTTCGAGTATTCAGGAGAGTGTGAAAGAGAATGAGATCTCGATACTGGTAATCAATTGGGAAGGATTTCAGAAAGTAAAGAGATCTATAATCGAAAATGTTACGGGGATTTTTATAAATCCGCCGTCCGTAGAGGAGCTGGAAAGGCGTATTCGACTCAGAGATACGGAAGATGAAGGCGATATTCAGAAGAGGCTTTTGACTGCTCGGTTGGATATTGCTCATTCTGGTGAATATGATTTTTCCGTGGAAAATAAAGAGATTCCTCAGGCAGCAAAGGATATTTTCGACATAATTAGCAGGGTTGTTGAAAGCTAATCTGTTTGGATTTTTCTTCAACTTTGTTGGTTGCTTTGCAATTGGGTTTCAGTGCTTTGTTTCATTTATTTAAAGGGCTGTTATGGGACAGGTCATAAATTTTGGGTGCCGTCTGAATGCGTGTGAATCCGAGGCGATTTCGCAGTTTGTGGATCAGCTTGGCATAATTGATTATACAATAATAAACACCTGCGCAGTGACAGCTGAAGCGGAAAGGCAGTTGCGGCAGGAAATCAGAAAGCTGTACAAACAAAATCCGGATATAAAGTTAGTTTTAACCGGGTGTGCAGCAGAGTTGAATCCTGATTTATATCTTGGCATGGACGGTGTGGTTGGAATCATATCTAATAAAGTTAAGTTATCGAAGGAGGAATACTTAAAATACGGTTCTCTCGAAAAATCGGTTGCGCAGGGCAACAATCAAAAGGTGCGAGGCTTTGTGCAAATTCAAAACGGATGCGATCATAGATGTACGTATTGCGTTGTGCGATTGACTCGAGGTTCTTCTGTTAGCTTCGACAAAGACGAAATAGTTTTTCAGGCGAGAGAAGCCTTGAATCAGGGGTATAAGGAATTGGTTCTTACCGGAGTTAATATCTCGTCATACGGACAGGATCTGTTTCCGCAAACAAATATTTCATTTATCATCAGGTATTTGCTGAAAAATGTTCCGGAATTAAAGAGGTTGCGATTATCTTCCTTAGATCCTGCGGATATTAACGACGAGTTTATTGAACTTATTGCGGGAGAGGAAAGATTGATGCCCCACATCCACGAAAGTATTCAATCCGGTGATAATATGATTTTGAAAAGGATGGGACGGCGTCATAGTCGAGAGCAGGTGATCGAGACAAATCTGAAAATCCTGGAAAAGAGATCGGAGGTCATATTCGGAGCGGATATTATTGCGGGGTTCCCGACTGAAACCGATGATATGTTTGAAAATACCAGAAAATTGTTGACGAAAGGAAATCTTTCGTTGTTGCACGTGTTCCCTTATTCGAAACGGCCTAGAACTCCTGCGGCTCTGATGCCTCAAGTTCTAAAAAAAACAGCAGCGGCGCGTGCAAAAATTTTGAGAGAATGTGCGTCGGAAATTTTGAATCACAGATTACAGGCAATTGTCGGACAAAAAGTACATATCTTGGCTGAGACTTCGGAAATTGCGAAGACGGATTCATTTTTGCCGGTAAAATCTTTATCCGAGCTCAAGGCAGGAAAAGAATATTGGATAAATTGCATGAAAATAGAAAACAATACGATCATAGGAGAGCTTTAAAATGGGGATTCTTGATAAATTAAAGAAAACTTTTCAAAAAACGTCCGAAAGCATTTTAACAGCGGTTGCCGGGAAAAAGATTGACGAGAATTTTTGTCAGGAAATAGAAGATGCCTTAATACGGGCCGATGTCGGGGCGCAAACTTCCATTACATTGGCTCAAAAACTGGCGGACAAGAAATTTCCGAGAGATGCCACAGAATCCGAGATTAAAAAATTTCTAGTGAATGAAATAACACAATTGCTCGAGCCTTATGAGGCAGATCTTTTTGATTCAACAAACAAAAATCCTGAAATTATCCTGGTGATCGGCGTCAATGGAAACGGCAAAACGACTTCGATCGCGAAATTAGCTAATATTTTTAAGCGGAAAGGGCATGGTCCATTGCTGATTGCCGGAGATACTTTCCGGGCGGCGGCTGTAGAGCAACTGAAATATTGGGGAAATCAGCTCGGTATAGAAGTTTTTTATGGAAAGGAACAAGCGGATGCTGCCGGTGTTGTGTATTCGGGAATCGAAAAAGCAAAATCCGAAAATAAAGATATTGTGATCATCGATACCGCGGGTCGCATGCAAAACCGAGATGATTTAATCGCCGAGTTAGACAAAATAAAAAGGGTTATAAGAAAAATAGACGATACTGCTCCACACAAAACAATTTTGGTATTGGATGGTCTGACAGGTCAAACAGCTCATCTTCAGGTTGAATCATTCTTAAATAAAGTGGGAATCGACGGGCTGATTGTTACAAAGTTGGATTCGACAGCCAAGGGCGGAGTGGTGATTTCTCTGACTCAAAAATACAAAGCTCCGATCTTTGCCATAGGAGTAGGTGAGGGGATAGAGGATCTTCAGCCATTCTCTGCCAGTCAGTATGCAAGTGCAATCTTAGGGGAGTGAAAGTTTCGGAGACATATTTCTTTACAAGAGGTTAAAATTTGCTCAAATTTTCTTGTCGATGTATAACGCTGATAGAGGTGGTCTGACAGTTGTTCTGGTAATAATGTTTTGAAAATATTGGGGAATTACTATGTCGAGCCTGTTGATATTTTTATTTTGTTTATTTTTTCTGGGGATTTATTTTTTGCCAGTGATCGTTGCGAAATGCAGAGGTGTAAGGCATTTCGGCTCGATCGTCGTTATAAATCGGACCGGCACACCGCGCGCATCCACGGACAAATGTATCTTGGTGTTGAGCCCCCTTTTGTGCGGGCAATTCCTTGGTTTCCGCCTCGCGCTCCGCAGGCGTGCGCATGCGCCTTCACGTAGCTCGCGTCGATCATTATCCATTCCAGTTCGCGTTCGCCTATAAGTTGTTCC
>CACWKL010000001.1 GCA_902761495.1 uncultured Pseudomonadota bacterium | reverse complement strand
CCGTCTTTTAAGTCAATCGTGAAAAGCTAATTTAGGATCAAAATTGGAAGAATTTTTGAGCATACCGAACAGAATAGACATTAATTTTCGCATGATAGCCACGATAATAACTTTCGGGGCTTTGCCTTTTTTCTGCAATTTTCGAACGAATTTCTGGAAATGAGGGTTATGATTTTTTACAACTAAAGCACTCATGTAGAGGACTTTTCTGATGGATCTGGAACCGAGTCTCGAAATATGAGATTTTCCGTGAACAGAAGATCCTGATTGAAAATGCGACGGAGTGACGCCGGCAAAAGCTGAAAATTGTCCAGCTTTTTTGAAGTTTGAAACATCCGGCATATCTGCAATTATAACGAGAGCTAATTTCTCGCCAACGCCTTTAATTTCAGTAATTTGATCAAATTGTTCTTTCAATTTTTGGTTAGAGTTAATTATTTTTCGAGAAAAGTTTTCGAGTTGTTTTATCTGTTTTTTTAGGAAACATATTTCTTCATCAATGGATTCAACGATAAAAGAGTTCAAATTTTTATTTTCCAGAGAATTAGATACACGATTTAACTCTTGCTTTAACGCAGAGATTCGACGATTAGTATCATGTATCGCTTGTTGATCAGGAGATCTCGGCTTCCAAGGGGTAGATTCATGTTTTAAACAAAATTCGGCAATAAGTTCAGCATCGACAGAATCGGTCTTTTGACGAACCAACTTACATTCACGGAATTTTTTTATCTGAATTGGATTTACGATTCTTATACTCAAACCTTGCTCATAAAAAAACGCAGCAGCATCGTAAAAATGCTTCCATACAAACGAGAGGATTGCTGATATTGTTTTTAGAAATCCAGGAAAGAAGAGACTTAAATCCAGATACTGAATTATCAACGATATTTTTGCAAATTTTCCCATCAAAAAGAGCGCAAACATCAAGTTTTTCTTTCGATACATCGACCCCGATAACACTTTGCATAATTAACCTCCGTTAGTTAAAATAAATCTGTTGAACCAGTCTTGTATAATACGCGATCGCTCAAAAATGAGGTCGCAAGATACCGTTCGGTTTAACAAATTTGAGCAAGGGAGATAAATCTTCGCTACGAATTCTCAAGTGATTCAAGCGGAACAGCATCTTCACCTTGCTCTTCCACATGCATTTTAGCTAATAATACATGCTATGAGAAAGATACAAGAATGCTCGCTCTATTTTGAGATAGGTTTCACTCATTCTCCAGCGGGTGAGTTTTTTCGTAAATTTTCAACAGACTGTAGTCGTCGATGTCCGTGTAAATTTGAGTACTTTCCAGGGATTCGTGCCCCAACAGTTCCTGAACCGAGCGGAGATCTGCCCCTTTTCGAACCAAATGAGTTGCAAAACTGTGCCGAAAAGCATGAGCACTCGAGTGTTCGGGCAATTCGTTGAGAATTTGCAACTTCTTAAGACGAATATCCACCACCGAAGCGCATAATTTCTTACCTTTCACTCCGAGAAACAAAAATCCGTCATTCAAATCATAGGGACAGGTGTTAATATAGGTCCTAATTCTCTCCAAAGTTATAGGAAACAGCAGCACTACTCGATCTTTCTTTCCCTTCCCTCTTATTTTCATTTCTTGTTCGATGTCTTTTGTTTTGATATTCAGGGCTTCGCTGATTCTTAACCCCGTCGAATAAAGCAAAGTATAGAGAGCTCGATCGCGATTTGTCACCCACTGCGGATCATTTTCAAAATAAAACTCCTGATCGAGAAATTTCATAATGTTGTCTTCGGGAATTGGTTTCGGAAGCAGTTTCGACAATTTCGAGCGACGCACCGAATCAATAACTTTCATGTCTAACAAATTTAACTTAGCGAGATAATAAAAAAACGATTTTACTGACGATAAGGCTCTGGCATTGGAACGAGCGGATAAATCTTTTCCGAGTCGATTTGAAAACCAAGCGCGAAAATCAGATAATTTCAAGTTCTTCAAAATTTTCAGATCGACTACTGCATTTTCATGCTCATTCAGAAAATTCAAAAAATCAAACAAATCTCGGTGGTAACAAACTATGGTATGTTCTGAATAGCACAACTGAACTTCCAACTGTGCCAGCCAATCTTGTACCAACTTTTGCAAATCTTCATTAACCCTTAACAGCATGTTCGAAATTCCGATTTTTCTACAGCCACGTATATCATACTATACCCGATCGCATCTAATTGCACCACATAATACTATGGCAGTCATTTCGAGAATATGCTAGAATTTCATGTTTCTTGTATCGAAAAGGAATTTGATGTACAGAATCGAAGAGAGGATCATTTCTTGGTGTAATGGACTACTGAAAAGGTTTGGAGGGCGCAACCTCATTATATCGATTCCTTACGTCTGGATCTTCTTATTTTTTATCTGTCCATGTTTAATTTTGATAAAAATCAGTTTTTCCGAAGAAGTTTTGTCGACACCTCCCTATACATCGATTGTTGATTGGATTTCAGGAGCGACTTTGCAGATTCGCCTGAATTTGGGAAACTATCTGACTTTGTTCACCGACGAAATGTATATGGAAGGATTTGCTACATCGATCTTGATTGCGGGGGCATGCACAATTTGTTGCCTAATCCTAGGATTTCCGATGGCCTATGCAATCGCGAGATCTTCCGAAAAATACCGATCAATTTTGCTAATGCTTGTGGTGCTGCCGTTTTGGACTTCGTTTTTAATTCGGGTATACGCCTGGATCGTACTATTAAGTCCCGCTGGAGTCATAAACAACATTTTGATAAAACTTGGCTTAATATCCGCGCCACTGCCCCTGATGAACAACACATATGCAGCGTGTTTGGGAATTGTCTACTCGTATCTGCCTTTCATGATTTTGCCTTTGTACAGTGCCATCGAAAAAATCGACTACTCTATGATGGAAGCGGCTTACGACTTGGGATGCACCCCGCTAAAGGCATTTTTCGCGGTAATTGTTCCACTTGCGATGCCGGGAATTTTTGCTGGATCCGCATTGGTATTCGTTCCGGCGATCGGAGAATTCGTAATTCCTGAATTACTGGGCAACGCGCAAACTCTTACCATCGGCCGTTTGGTTTGGAATGAGTTTTTCTGTAATCTTTCGTGGCCGACGGCGGCAGCTCTGTCGATAATTTTGTTGATCTTTGTTGTTTTGCCTATAGTTCTCGCCCAACGACAAAAAGAACTGGTATCCACAAAGGAGCAACAACAGTGAGATTCTCTTGGTCGAAATTTTTCCTGTTCATCGGTTACATGTTTCTCTACATTCCGCTGCTGTGTATCGTGATTTACTCCTTCAATGAGTCGCGGTATCTCAGCACCTGGGGCGGATTTTCAGTAAAATGGTATCAGGCATTAATCTCCAACAAAATCATTTTGCACGCGACATGGACCAGCCTGAAAGTTGCGGGAATTTCAGCAACCATCTCCGTAATTTTGGGAACAATGGCAGCGCTGGTGATAACTCGGTTCGGAAGATTCAGGGGAAAAAGTTTGTTTGTGGGATCGATCACCTCCCCATTGGTTATGCCGGAGGTCATCATGGGATTGTCCTTGCTCATGTTGTTTGTAGGTATGAAAAAAATCCTCGGGTGGCCGGACCGCGGAATCATGACCGTCATAATCGCGCATACTACTCTGACTTTGTCCTACGTCACGATGGTCGTTCAATCTAGATTGCAAGATCTGGATAAGTCCGTAGAAGAAGCCGCATTGGACTTGGGAGCTTCTCCGCTAAAGGTTTTCTTCGTTATAACTTTACCGATGATAGCCCCGTCCATTATTTTGGGATGGCTGCTGGCCTTCGCTCTGTCTCTTGATGATGTTGTGATAGCCAGTTTCGTAGCAGGTCCGGGAGCAACAACTTTGCCGATGGTGATTTTCTCCAGTTTGCGCTTCGGAATATCTCCAGAAGTTAACGCTCTAGCGACTATTTTGATAGCTGCATTATCAGTGGGAGTGGTAATGGCAGCAATTGCTATTTATAAAAGGAAAATTCAAAAGGAGAGAGGAAATGAGACCCTACGTTATAGTTCTGGGAAATGAAAAAGGTGGGACGGGAAAGTCCACCATAGCGATGCATGTTGCGGTCTATCTTTTGAATCAGGGATTCAAGGTCGGCACAATCGACATTGACGCGAGACAAGGAACTTTCACCAGATATTTCGAAAACCGAAAGAATAATAATTCCGGTAATATAAAACTGTCTGAGCATTTTGCAATTTTCAAAGATTCCTCGGAGTCCAGTGTTGAAGCTGCTCAAGGAAAAGATACGGAATCGATAAAAAATGCCTTCGAAAAATTGAGAACATGTGATTTTCTTGTGATCGATACCCCAGGAAATGACACTTTTTTATCCAGGACAGTGCATTCATATGCAGATACATTAATCACTCCAATCAATGAAAGTCTTATAGATATCGATGTATTGGTTCGCGTAAACCAAGGTGATTCTCGCACAATGAAGCCAAGTATTTATGCCGAAATGGTTTGGGAACAACGCAAATCTCGTGCGATTCGTCGCGAAAAACCTATTGATTGGATAGTCGTGAAAAACAGAATGTCACCGTTGTATTCCAACAACAGAAAAAATGTCGATACCATTTTGGAAGCTCTTTCCCGAAGGCTAGGATTTCGCCTGAGCAATGGATTTTGCGAAAGAGTTATCTTCAAAGAGTTGTTCATATCGGGACTGACTTTGTTGGATCTTGAGGCTAAGGGAATTGAACTTAACATTTCTCATGTGGCAGCTCGTCAAGAGCTACGCGATTTGATCAATTTTATGAAGTTACCGAAATTAGCTAACGGATAGAAAAAATTTTCGGAAATATTAAGGAATATATATGGCTTGTATAGTTCAAAAATTCGGAGGGACTTCTGTCGCAACATTGGAAAGAATCAAACATGTAGCCGAATTGATTGCGGAAGCTCATGCAACAAAACAAATCGCGGTGGTTGTATCAGCCATGGCGGGAGTCACTAATAAATTTATTGAATATGCACAAAATCTCGGAAGTTTCGAGGGCGACGCAGACTATGACAGCGTGGTGTCGTCGGGGGAACTCGTCACAGCGGGACTTCTGGCAATCACTTTGAAAAATATGGGATTGAAATCCCGATCCTATGCCGGATGGCAGATTCCAATCAAAACATCCAGCAACTACGGATCAGCGGTTATTCAATCTGTAGATCCGACAAATCTTGAAAAAGATCTGCAGGAAGGAATTATTCCAGTAATATGTGGATTCCAGGGAATCAGCTCCGAAAACAGAATCACGACATTGGGACGAGGAGGCTCCGACCTGACCGCGGTCGCTGTGTCCGACGCGCTAAAAGCCGAGCTCTGCGAAATTTATTCCGATGTCGACGGGGTCTATACTGTCGACCCGAATTTATATCCGCAAGCGCGCCGTATTGATAAAGTCCACTATAACGAAATGAAAGAAATGGCGGCATCAGGAGCAAAAGTGCTGCAAGAACAGTCAGTCGATTACGCCATGAAAAAGAATGTCCGCATCCGTGTTGCATCAAGTTTTGTTGAAAATGAAGGAACAATAATTTGTTCCGATGTTTCTTCAAAAAAATTCGTAGGATTAGCAATTATTCAAAATCTTGCTCAATTAAGAATACATCACAAATTAAAATCTCATATCCCTATAATTGAGTTGCTGGAGAAATGGTTCGCAAGATGTGAGGTCTTGAAAATATCTGACGGGAAATTCAGTATTTTAGTTGATCGACAAAAAGTCTCCTTAATACAGAATTTGTTATCAAAAGAGAACTATATATCGAACATAAAACAAGAAATGGTTCGCAAAAGTCTTTCGCGAATTAGTGTAATCGGATCATCTCTTACTCAAAAAGATAGAAATAAAATCGAATCGACTCTAAATAGAGCAAAAATTGAAGTTTTTTATTGCTCGATCAGGAAGAATGGAATAAATTTAATCGTGCTGACGGAAAGCCTTTTGAAGTCTATGGATGTTTTACATAAAAGTTGCGGGTTATAAAAATGAATGAAAAAATTTTGAAATTGATGGAGCGCGGATCGAAAATTTTGGGATCGAAATACGCTATCATGGGTGGCGCTATGACTTGGATTTCCGAATCGAATCTGACTTCAGCTCTTTCCAATGCTGGATTATTCGGCGTTCTAGCTTCAGGAGCGATAGACGGAGATTTATTGAAAGAAGAAATTATTGCAACTCAACAAAAAACGAATAAGAATTTTGGTGTGAATATCATAACTATGAATCCAAAAATTAACGATCTGATCGACGTTTGTGGAGAAAGAAAAGTTTCTCACGTAATCTTAGCGGGAGGTATTCCTGAAAAAAGTACGATCGAAAAAATTCACAGTTACGGTTTGCAGGTTATGGCTTTCGCTCCATCGCAGATAATTGCGAAAAGACTATTCAAGCAAGGAATTGACGCTTTGATAATTGAAGGAAGCGAAGCTGGCGGTCACGTTGGACCTCTTTCCACCATGATTTTGATTCAAGACATTTTGTTAAACATGAAAGAGTATCCTATCTTCGTCGCAGGTGGAATTTTAAGAGGAGAAATGGTTGCGGCATTGTTAAAACTCGGAGCAGCAGGCTGTCAGTTGGGTACAGTTTTTGCATGCTGTAAGGAATCTACGGCTCATGAAGATTTCAAAAAGGCTTATTTCCGAGCCAGTGGAAGAAACGCTGTTTTACCTGTACAGCTTGATAAAAAATTCAATATTGCTCCAGTACGTGCCTTGGAAAATATCGCAACGGAAGAATTTGCCCAAAAGCAAAGGGAAGTTTTGGAAAAATTCGAAAAAGGAGAAGTCGCGGCAACCAATGGTCGACTTTCTCTAGAGCATTTCTGGGCAGGATCTTTACGACGCGCAGTTCGAGAAGGTGATATCGACCGCGGTTCACTGATGTCCGGGCAAATCGTCGAGCTGATAAAGGAGGAAAGATCGATTCAAGAAATTATTAATCAGATCTTGAAAGAAGCCGAGTCAATTTTGGATTAAAAATTTAAAATTCTATTGCAAACAAATTCAACATATGGTAGATATGCATGTCGTTTGGAAAAGGATAGTAAAGATGAAATTTTGTGTAAAGTCGTTGTATATGGTTATTACTTTGTTGTGTGTTAATGATGTATTTTCAATGAAAGACAATAGTTATGATAATATATTTCAACAAAATGACTCGCGTGTAGTTGTAGTTACTGGTAATCATTTACCCAAAGAAGTAGAATCACTAGATACAAAAGAATTGTATATTGAGAAGAAAGGTAAGCCTCTGTCTCAATTAGGCACTTTGCCGGAAACTCTTGAAGTGTTATGGGTTAAAAACGTCAACTTACGTTCAGTGGATATATGGCTTAATAGGAACCATCAAGAATTACCGAAAAATCTAAAGGAAGTATACTTTGTTTCGTGCTGTTTTCCTAAAAATATATTTCGCTTCGATACGAGATATGTTAGTGGATTAAAAAATTTAAAAAAGTTAGGTTTTTTTGGATGTAACGTTGAAGTTATCGATTTTGAAACAAGATGGGATCCAGCACCTAATGTAGAAATATTAGATTTTTCAAACAATAAGATTAGTGATTGGCAGACCATACCTTACTTAAAAAATCTTGAAGAATTAAACATTTCTCACAATGAGTTAAGTAACCTTCCTAAAGTGTATGAAGGTGATCATTTACAAACTTGCCTTCAATATCTTGGACATTTAAAAAAGCTAGATATTTCCCACAACAAAATTGAGAAGCTGCCAGAATATTTATGGCTTTTAAAGTCCTTGAAAAAAATTACTATTGACGAATACTTGTTAAATCAAATTCCTGAAGATAGAATCGAGAGCTTTGTCAAAAATGATGATCAGTCTATATCTGTAGAATTAAGGTAAGGGAATTTACAGGGAGAGGCATATGCCTCTCTCATAAAAAAAATCAGTTTTTCGCTAAATCTGTTTCATTTTTCAAAATTTAACCGAATATTATGATAAATTTGAGAAAATCATGGTGATTTTGCGAAATGGAACAGAAAATGCAGGAGACTATTGTTCGAAGGATTGATTTTTGCGATGTCGATATGACAGGAGTTATGTGGCACGGAAATTATTGTAAATATTACGAGGAAGCGCGCTGTCAGCTCCTCAAAAAGTTGGGAATTTCATATCAAGAGATTTACAAAAGAAATCATCAAATTCCATTAATTTGTTTGAAGATAAAATATTCTCGTCCTTGCCGTTTCGATCAAGAAGTTGCAATAACCGCTGAAATAGTTAAAGCTGATCATTTTCTGATAATAAAATATACAATAAAAGATCAAGAAACAGGCGTTTTGCTATCTGAAGCTGAAACTAAGCACGCTTTCTACGACGGAAATAAGAAACGAGCTCTCATAAATGCTCCGGAATTTATCACTGAAAAATTAAAAAAAAATGGTACCTAAAAAATCAATCTATTTCACACGACATGATTGGGATTTCAGGTTAAAAATCCTTCCGGTACCATCTTAATATTATTGAGATTCCGAAGCAAAAGTTGTAAAATGCCACTGAGAATAATGAGTGGATTTTATTATGACAACAGCACCTATTATGCCTAAAGGCACCGCGGTTTGGTTGATTGAAAATACCGCGTTGACATTCGAGCAGATTGCACAGTTCTGCGGCTTGCACGTTCTTGAGGTTCAAGCTCTTGCTGATGAGCAATCATCTGTCGGAATGATCGGCGTTGATCCCGTAAAAATGGGACAGTTAACCATGGAAGAAATTGAAAGGTGTTCAAAGAATCCGAACGCTCGGTTGTTTTTGTCCTCGCCAGCAATTAACGCACTGAGAAAAAAAAGCAAGAAGAAATACGTCCCCCTCAGAAAAAGGCAAGAACGTCCAGATGCTGTTGCATGGTTGCTCAAATACTATCCGGATATGTCTGATTCGGTTATTTGCTCTTTGCTGTCGACCACAAAAAGTACTGTCGCATCCATTCGGGAAAGAACCCATGCGCGCATGAATGAGTTAAAGCCGAGAGATCCTGTGCTACTGGGGTTTTGTTCACAAATTGAACTCGATGCAGCCATTGCTTCTCTCGAGAAATCCAAGGGAGAAACTAATCAGGAATGATCACTCTCATTTTTGCGATACTTACTTTTGTTTTATTGATTAAGTTGAACGAAGTTCTAGGGGTTGACGTAGGATTCAAAATAAAAAGGGAAAACCTCAGCAATTCGACTGAGGAAAGTGCAGAAATTCAAGAGGTTTCAGAACAAGAAAGAATTTGGAAGACCATTTCTCGCAGCTGCCCCAAATTTGATGAAAAAGATTTTCTGAGAAAGGCCGAAAAGGTTTTTGAATTGGTTTTTGAAGCTTATGCCGACGGAGATAAGTCCACTCTGAAAGATTTGTTATCTCCGAGAACTTTCAAGGCTTTTTCTATGGCAATTGACGATCGCAAAGAACGAGGTGAGACTCTTGAGGGAAGTATCTTACAATTCGCTGAAACTGAGTTGGTAGATGTTAACGTGGACAACGGGAACATTTACATCACGGTGAAGTTTGTTACCGACCAAACCACCGCATTAAGATCAACGAACGGAACTATTTTGGAGGGAAGTCTCGATTACGTCGAAAGCAGAACTGATATTTGGGTTTTCTCCAGAAAGGAAAATTCCACTGATTCGCGCTGGTTTCTACATGAAATAAAATCAGAAGATTAACGTCGCGTCTATGATAAGTCTGGCAGTTTATCATCCGCAAATTCCGCAAAATACGGGAACCCTGTTGCGATTGGCGTCTTGTCTTGGAATTCACGTTGATTTAATCAAACCTTTCGGTTTTATTTTTAATGACGCAAAACTAAAACGCGCCGGCATGGATTATATCCAGACGGCGGATTATGAAATTCATGATTCTTTCGAAAATTTTCTCAAAAAATCAAAAAATAGAAGAATAATCGCGCTGGAGGCGAACGAAGTTTCCGTTGCTCACAATGAGTTTCGATACCGAGACGGAGATATCTTGATGGTCGGCTCGGAACATTACGGATTTCTTCCAGAGGATTTAAAAAAATGCATCGCAATGGTAAAAATTCCGATGATAAAAGGACGTAGATCGATAAATATGGCTATCTCTGCGGCAATTGTTTTGTCGGAAGCTATGTCCCAATTAAATATTTTTCCAAAACTTTAGCAAAAATTAAGTCTTTACTTACCAATATTCGATAAAATTTCAGAAATAAGTTTGTATGGACTTTTTTATGGTTTTTTTGATGGATTGTGAGATGAGGAAAAACAAAGTTATCGGAGAAATTTTTCTGGAACGAGGTCTTGTTTCCCAAGAACAAATTTCTGCAATTGCAAATAAAAAATCAAATCACTTATTCGGACAAAAAGCCGTGGAGTTAGGTTTGATTTCCGAGGAGGATCTGGTAGACATTCTTTCGGAAATTTATCGCATCGAAATAATCAATCTGGAATTTTTATACATAAAGGAAGAAACCCTAAAATTACTGAAAACCGAAACTGCCGTCGAATGCTGCGCCGTAGCGTTTTTCGAAGAGCAACATTCTGTGAAAATCGCAATATCCGACCCGGGAAATATCATCGCCATAGATAAAATCCGCTCACAAATAAAAAACCGAGATGTGAAATTTTTTATAGCCAAGGAAAGTGAAATTCTGCGATTTCTCGAAATCATGAAAAGCGACAACAAGTTGATAGAATCCAATCCGATGATGCTTCTCAATAAAATACTCTTCAAAGCGTCCGAACAAAAAGCCAGCGATATACATTTCGAACCGATGGAGAACATAGTCCGAGTCAGATTCAGAATCGACGGAATTTTGAAATCTTTTCAGATAATCGAAAAAGAAGCTTGGACTCGGATACAGTCACGCCTGAAACTCATAGCGAACTTGGATATCACTGAAAATCGTCGCCCACAGAGCGGACACACTCGTATTCACCTTGCCGGAAAAACAATCGATCTGAGAATTTCAACTCATCCGGGAATTTTCGGAGAAAACTTTGTAATCAGGATCTTTGATCTGTCTTCCGGAATAAAATCTTTGGCCGAATTGAACTTTGATTATGATGACTTTTGTTGGCTGAAAAAAGCGATTTCTCACCCCAATGGAATTTTCCTTATCATCGGTCCGACAGGCTCGGGAAAAACTACTACTCTTTATTCTCTGTTGCAAAGTTTAAATTCGTCCAACCTGAACATAATGACATTGGAAGATCCTGTCGAATACCAAATTGAGGGCATTCGCCAGTTGGACATTCAAGAAGAAGGGATTGTCACTTTCGCTGACGGAATAAGATCCATTTTACGACAAGATCCCGACATTATCTTGATCGGAGAAATTCGAGATGAAGCTACCGCAGCAATGGCCGTACGAGCTTCTCTCACGGGACGATTAGTAATTGCAACTTTGCATGCGGCAACACCTTTCGAAGGCATTCGACGTCTGCAAGATTTCAAATTAAAGCTGTCGGATTTCATTCCATCTCTGATCGGAATTTTTTCACAAAGACTTATCAGATATAAAAAAGGAGATGGTTATGAGGGCCGCTTTCCGATCAGCGAGTACGTTTTCTTTTCGGAATCGCTTAAAAATAAAATTTTGGTGGGCGATCTGGGATTCGAGCTGGATAAAACATTCCGAACCTCCGCTCAAAACGCCATTGATAAAAATCTGACGGACATTCAAGAAATAAAAAGGGTGCTGGGACATGAAAACTTTTGAAAATGAACCTATCTCTGAAAAAGAAAACAAAAAGATTTTCAAATATGAAGCTCTCTCAAAAAAGGGAAATAAAAAATCCGGAATTGTATTGGCCGACAGCGACCATGTAGCCTACAAAACCATTTGCAAAAAAGAATTAATCCCAATTGAAATTACCAAAGTAAACAGAGTCTCATCGAAAATATCATTGGAAGAACTGCTTATGTTTTTCATGCATACAGATTTCCAATTAAAATGCGGACTGAAAATAAATGAAGCCATTGATACCTTCATCGATTCGCAAAATAATAAAATTCTGAACGCTAAATTGTTAGAAATTTCTGACGCGCTGAAAAACGGACAATCTATGAATGAAGCCTTTAAAAATTCCATTTTCGATAATGTTGTTTCCGGACTCCTAAATTCAGCTGAAAAAACAGGAAACTTGTCCGAAATCATCGCAAATATCTTGGCTTTTCTGAAATTAAAAAATGAGTGGAAAGAAAAAGCAAAATCTGCCCTTGCCTACCCCGTATTCATCACGCTGGTTGCAATAATTATAATGTGGGTTTGCATAGTATTTTTAGGCCCTCAGGTAATTTCACTTTTAAAGGACAATAATGGCGGAGAAATCCCCGTGCTAACCAATTTTGCCGTAAATTATCTTCCAAAGATCGGAGCAAGTTTTTCTATAACTGTTACCCTGACTTTCCTTTGTTTAATTTGCTTTTCGGCCTTAAAAAAATATAGAAAAAAATTACAAAACTATTTATTATCAATTCCCAAAATCGGCAGCATTTTAAAGAAAATCACGCTATGGAATTTTTTCAAAATTTTGCAAATCGCGTTGAACTCAAAACTTGATTTTATTAAGTCTTTGGAACTTGGAATGGAATCGGTTGAAATTGAAGATATCAAAAGTGATCTCGAAAAAATTAAATCAAAAATCCTTTCAGGGCACAAAATTTTCGAAACATTTTCATCGTCAAAATACATTACCCAATCCATATCAACAGCTCTTTACGTAGGAGAATCGGGAAATAATCTGCCGGACAGCATGCGACATATATCAGATGAATTATACAAAGAAATTTTGCGCGAATTGGAGATTTTCGGACGATCTCTCAGCATCGGACTGACTCTTTTCGCGGGAGGAATCTTCATCTTTATCTTAAGCAGTTTGTTCCTTCCTCTCTATAATTATATAGGGGTGATGCATCAATGAATATCATCGGCGAAAAGAACAATCATCAGAAATTTTCTCGAAATGATCTTATCGTTCTCGATAAAAATGTCACAGAGTTTTCGACGGAACGACTTCAAAATTGTTCGATATTTGAAGCGTTAAAAATTCTTCGTTATAAAAGAAAATACGGAACGGATTTTTATCATCTTTATTGGCGCGACATTTTCAACAATTCACCGAAATACCTACAAAAAATTACCCTCCACGATCGCTGGAAAAATTGCGTATTAATCGAAAATATAATCGCGGATTATTTGGTTCGAAAAGAAATAAATTTTGCGGATGATTGGATATACGTGGGTTGCCATAATTGGTCCGGTTACAGAATAATCGTCGGCTGCGGTCCAGCGATCGTGCTAAGTCGATTCATTCCCAAAAATATCGCACAAGAATTGAAATGTACAAAACTGTATCTGAAAAGGTTGCATATAAATTCTTTCAAAATTTTTTCTACCATTGATGAGTTTGAAGATGCGAAACTTTTGAATATCGATAAAATCCTAAACTTCGCAGAAAAAAACAGCAACATAAAACCCATTTTTCAAAAAAAATGCAATTTTCTTTGCTATTTTGCGTGGATCATTATTTTTATTATGACTACGGTAGTGATTCATAATTCCTACAAAATTTACAACCAAGATTACTCTCCGAAAAACCTGAATAATAAAATCAAAACTGAAGATTTTTCTGCTTATATGTCATCGAAAAATTATGATTCACTGATGAATTTACTCACCGAGCTAAACGATACTCCGAATTGGAATAAAATTTCGGAATTTTGTAAGAAAAACAATATAAAAATTCAAGCTTTAAAACTGAATAGAGATGTTGCAAAAATCAAGACAGAGCTGTCCTTGAAAAAAATCAAAGAACTGACAAATATAAAAATAGATTATGTAACAAATTCGTCTTATGAAAAATTAGGATCTGATCAAATTGTGGAGGCTGTGTTGTGGCTAAAATTAAATTGAGAGATCTTTTCCTAATCATATTTGCATTGATTCTGATTTGCTGTTATCAGAATTTTAAAATCCGAAATTACGATAAAATTTTGGCCGCAGAGAAAATTCGAAAAGCGAAAATCGATGAACTTCAAAAAAACGCAAATCTGAAAAAATTTCTAAAGCCGAAAGAAAAAATGTTCGAAAAAAATGAAAATTTAAAGCAAGATATTTTCGAGATTTTTAAGAAAATTTCCCTCACATCTGTTCTTTTTAAAGAAATTTCCGCAGAAAAATTTGAATTAAAATTCAAAATTAACAGTGAAAAAGATTTTTACACCTTGCTCGATAAACTACGAACCGAGCTCGGCGGAATAATCTCCTTCGATGAAATAAAAATTAAAAATTTGAAAAAACTTTTACAAATTTCTCTCCTTTGCCGTATTTTCTATCCACCGCAAAATCTGCAAAAATATTTCTATGTAAACAAAATTTATACAAATAATGTTGATGATGAGAAATATCCTGAATTATTCAACCTGCCGAAAATAACGAAATATCAGCTCAATGGAATAATGCACTACGACATAGCATATATAAACGGAAAACCTTTCCTCGAAGGTGATTCTGTCGGCGGGTATGAAATTTTAAAAATATATGACGAATTTATTACCGCAAAAAACAAGAAAAATTTAGTAAAAATAAAATTAGATGAAACTTGGTAAAAATTATTAACTTTATGTTAACCTATATTTAGTAAGATATAACCTAGTTGGGAGTACATAAATATGGAAGAAATTTCTAAAGACCTGAAAAAAAAAGCTCTGCGGTATGCCTTTATTACCGTGATTATACTAATAGCTTTGATCGTTGCGATTTCTTGTTACCGAAAGCAATGCAAAACCATTCTTGACAACACTTCGTCTGATCTGCAAAACGTACAGGAAAAAGTTATTTTCGATGATATAAAAATTAAGGTAAACCGCGATATCTTCTCCTACGATCAAATCAATAATGAAGTCAGAGAAAAAGATATAATTTCGTATTTCAGGAAAAATCTGAAAGAGGGCGATACAGTGCTATACGTAAGTCAGGACATTGGCGTACAACAGCTTTTGATCGCGAAATTAATTTCTCGGTCGGGTCGAATATACATATTGAATCCTTTCGAAAAATATAACGACACGATAAAACTGAGCGCAAAGTCCAATGGATTCGAAAGTAGAGTACTTACAAAAACCGTCGCAGTATCCGACAAACCTTCCGAGGGTCTTTTGATCTATGGAAATGAAGAATCGCTGGAATATGGAATAATTAGGCCTTCCGATTATAAGTCAGAAAAAGGATTTAACGCCTTGAAAGTAGAGGTATCGACCTTGGATGAAATTTACCCGAATCTACAAAACATAAACCTATTGAGAATCAGTAAAAAGAAAAATATTGTCAATGCCATTAATGGGGCACAGAAAATTATCAAACGCTCTCCGGAAATCAAAATCGTTTTGGATTATGAAAAAGACGAACTTCAAACGTCGGAGTTTGTGAGTAGTATAAATGAATTTGGGTTTAAAATTTATGCTATCAATGAAGACGGGGAAATTTACCCGGCGGACCTAAACAAAATGGTCAGCGGACACATTCTGTTAAAGAGGAATTAATATCTTTTGTTCTGCGCTCGGAAATAAATTCGGGTGCAAATATTTTTCAGACATAGCTTATTTTTTAGCGCTCCTCTTAATATTGCGAATAATTTGTGATTAAATCTCGAAGACAATAAAAAAACTGGAAAGGCTATGACGGACAGATGGATTTGTCTCGATAAACCAAAGGGAATTTCTTCAAATTTCGCTATGGTAAAGGTTCGCAAACTTCTCAAAGAAAAAACAGGATATGTCGGAACCCTTGATCCGTTCGCGACCGGAGTACTTCCCATCGCGATAGGGCGCGCGCGAAAATTTATTCACTTTATCGAAGATGTCGAAAAAATATACGAATTTGAAGTCAATTTCGGAGCAAGTACCGATTCTTATGACGAAACAGGCGAAATTACGGAAACCACGAAAATCATTCCGATCAGAGATCAAATTGAAAAAATTCTTCCGAAATTTTTAGGCGAAATAGAGCAGATTCCTCCGAAATTTTCCGCTATAAAGATTAACGGACGTCGAGCCTGCGATCTGGCCAGACAAAACAAATCCGTAAAAATTCCTTCCCGAAAAATTTTCATTCATGATTTAAAATTGTTGCAGTTTTTTGAAAATGGTCACGCAAAATTTCAAGTTCGCTGTTCAAAAGGAACTTATGTTCGCACTTTGGCCGTTGATATCGCTCAAAAATTAGGTAGTTTGTGCTATGTAAAGGAACTGAAAAGGCTAAAATCCGGTTTTTTTTCAATAGAGCGAGCGATTTCACTGGAAAAATTAGCTGAAATAGTAGATACTAGCGAGTTGGATGGTAATTTGATTCCATTGGAGAGTCCGCTGGACGACATCCCGGCCTTGTTTTTGGGAAAGAATTACGTATCCAAGTTGCAGAATGGGTTGTCGGTTCAGCTCGCAGAATCTGAAATTCTTTTGTCGAATGTAAGATTGTTCGACAGCGAGAGCGGGAAGTTTTGTGGGGTCTGCTTTGTTTCTGCGGATGGCATAATTAGTGCCGTCAGAATGTGTTTAAATTAGGAGATAAAAGATGTCGATTGAAAAAAAAGACCTTATTGAGAAATTTGCAAGGCACGAGGGAGACACGGGGTCGCCTGAGGTTCAGGTAGCAATTTTAACCTCAAGAATTAATTCTCTTGGTGAGCACATGATTGTGCATCCGAAAGATTTCCACTCAAGGCGCGGACTTTTGGCGATGGTTAGCAAGAGAAGAAAATTATTGGATTACCTCAAAAGTGAAAGCGTCGAAAGATACGCTACTCTCATTAAGTCATTAGGTTTGAGAAGATAATTTGAACAGGGAAAAAGTCATGATAACGAAAAAAGAAATTGCCTGGGGTGATGGAGTATTATCCGTAGAAACGGGCCGCTGGGCAAATCAGGCGGACGGATCTGTTGTTGTAAGATACGGCGATACAATGGTCTTATGTACTGTTGTTGCAGCCAAAGAAGCCAATTCCGAAGTCGACTTTTTCCCTTTGACTGTTAACTATATAGAAAAAGCCTACGCCGCCGGAAAAATCCCGGGTGGCTTCATAAAAAGAGAGGGACGTCCATCTGAGCACGAAACTTTGGTTTCGCGATTGATTGACCGCCCGATCAGGCCTTTGTTCCACAAGAATTTCAAAAATGAAACTCAGGTCATTTGCACGGTTTTAAGTTTCGATGGAGAAAATGATCCAGATATCCTTTCCATCATCGGAGCATCCGCAGCACTGACAATTTCAGGAATTCCATTTCTCGGACCTATCGCTGCAGCTCGTATTGGATACGAAAACGGCGAATTTATTTTGAATCCGAAAATCGGGCACAATTCGAACTTAAACTTGATTATCGCGGGATCTTCCGAAGGTGTACTGATGGTTGAGTCGGGTTCCAATCAGCTTACCGAAAAGGAAATGCTTGCGGCCCTGAAGTTTGGACATAAGTCTTATCAGCCAATTATCGAAATGATCACAGAGTTGGCGGAAGAAGTTGCGAAAGATCCTTGGGAAGTGCCAGAAGAATCGAACTCCAACGCTGTCATAGAAGAGATTACTGCAAACTTTTTGTCAGATATCGAAGATGCTTACGCGCAAGGTTCGAAACACGAAAGATTGGAAGCCATGGCGAAGGTTCGCGAGGCAGCAGTCGCTCATTTTGCGGATCGCGAAGAGGAATTTACGGAGAACTTCATCGAAGAGATGTTCAAGGAAGTTTGTTCGCGGTTCATGCGTGATAAGTTGTTGTCCACGGGAAAGAGAATTGACGATCGTTCCTCGGTCGATATTCGCCCGATTAGCACTGAAATTTCAGTATTACCAAGAGTACACGGATCCGCGGTATTCAATAGAGGAGAAACCCAGGCCCTAGCGATCACGACTCTGGGAACATCTCAGGACGAACAGTTAGTGGACGGATTGGCCGGGGAATATACCGAAAGATTTTTGCTGCATTATAATTTCCCACCGTTTTCAGTCGGAGAAATCAGCCGGTTGGGATCGCCTGGACGTCGTGAAATCGGTCACGGGAGATTGGCATGGCGCGCGGTCAGTCAGGTTTTGCCGACAAAAGAGGAATTTCCTTACGCAGTCCGAGTTGTTTCGGAAGTTTTGTCCTGCAATGGATCTTCTTCGATGGCGACGATCTGCGGTGCGTCCCTGTCTTTGATGGATGCAGGAGTTCCGCTGAAAAGTGCGGTCGCAGGAATTGCAATGGGTTTGGTAATTGATTCCGAGGGTAATTACGTAATCCTCAGCGACATTATGGCTGAAGAAGATCATTTGGGCGACATGGATTTCAAGGTTGCGGGAACGGAAAACGGAATTACCGCACTGCAGATGGACATCAAGGTAACCAGCGTCACTTTTGATATTCTCGAAAAGGCGTTGAAACAGGCAAGGGACGGTCGTTTATACATCTTGGAAGAAATGACCAAAGGAATCAGCGAACCGAGACAAGAGTTGAATGAGAATGCTCCGCGTTTGGTAACTTTTACAATTGCCAAGGACAAAATTCGTGAAGTAATCGGCAGCGGCGGAAAGGTTATTCGTGAAATTATCGACTCTACAGGAGCAAAAATCGATATCGACGACGACGGAAATGTCACCGTGGCGTCCGCTTGCGGAACCTCGCTGGAGAAAGCCGTAAACATGATCAAAGAAATCGCTTACGATCCCGAGCCGGGAACCGTTTACAACGCGAGAGTGGTAAAAATCATGGAATTCGGGGCTTTCGTCAACTTCTACGGAACTCGTGAAGGATTGGTACACGTCAGCGAAATATCTTATGAACGCGTTGAAGATGTCGAGGATGTATTGTCCGAAGGCGATGAAGTTCGAGTCTTGTTCAAGGGATATGACAGCAAAGGTCGCGCGAGATTGACTATGCGCATCGACCACGAAAACTCTTGCGATTCGGACGATGAAGCAGCTAAAAGTCCGAAAAAAGGGGGCAAAAGGAAGAGAAGTTCAAAGGAGCCTGACAGTGAAGAATCTCCTGTTTCTAAAAAAAAGAGAAAATCGGATTCAAGCGAAGAATCTCCGAAAAAGAGCTCTCGTAAGAAAAGGGAAGTTTTAAGATGATTTAAACATCTCCAAACCCTTCACCTCCCCAAGCTGAAAGGTCGGGGAGGTGTGTTTTTTGTAAAGAAATGTTATTTCGAAAAACACGTTCTTTTCAGAAAGGATAAAGGATTAATTTTCTTCTCCTTCGTTGTTATCGTCTTTTCTGTTGTTTTTATTTTTTGTCTGGGGGAAAATTTTATTTCTTTCCATAAGGTTAAGATAATCAACTATTTCCGTGTAACCTTGAGCTTTAGCTATTTCTAACGGGGTTCCGATTAGCCCTTCCTTATAGGTCCCCTCTAAATTACCATCATCGAACCACTTTATCAACAACTTATCTTGATCTTCATATCCTATATCCGCCCCATGTTCCACTAAGTAAATTACCAAATCTTGAGGATTTTTGATAAATCTCAATGCATAAGTTAATAAAGAATATTTTTCTTCACCTATTCCATGCTCATTGACATCGGCACCAAAATCTACTAACAATTTTGCTATCTTTTTTAAATCTTCAGAGCCGGTCCTCTTTATACGAAAACTTTCTAAAAATCTCATTAACGGCGTTATGCCTTCCTTATTTTTTACTTTGGCATCCGCATTTTTCCTTAGCAAGTATTCCACTACTTCTGGCTCAATATTGCCAACAGCATTTTCAAGGGGAGTATCTCCGTCATCATCTTTTAAATTGACATCAGCACCGTTTTCTACTAACAACTTTACTATTTCTATATAACCACATGCTGCCGCATACAATAACGCTGGTGATTCGACTCCTTGAACTTGGTTAACATTTACGCCTTTTTTTATAAAAGACTCAATCAATGCATAATTACCTTCTTTTGCAGCACTAATCCATTGTTCGTATTCATCGGTGCTCATTTCTCTAACTCTATTTTGAGCAATTTTATTTCTTTGCGAACTATCATTCGAAGAAGATACCAAATTACTCGAACTCCGAGAAACATTGGACTCTGAACCGTACATCGCCATCACATCTCCTGCATACGCCATTGCCAAAAGCGAACAGCCAATCATCCATTTATTGTTGATAAACAAGCAGTTTTTCATATCAAACTCTCCATTTCTGCTATAATGCTACTTAATTGTTACGAAAAATCAATTATTTGTAAACCTTTCATACTTCTTTGAGAAACAAAAAATCTGATTTTTTCAATTTATCGGAAACTATTTTTTAAAATCCTAGATTTTTCACGATTCCATTCACGCTCTTTGATGGTTTCGCGTTTGTCTATATTTTTCTTTCCTTTTCCGAGACCTAGGGAAATTTTCACAAAACCTTTTTCATTGAAGTATATTTTCAGCGGAATCAGCGAGTAGCCGCTTTTTTTTAGCGCGCCGATTAATTTTTGGATCTCTCTTTTTTTCAAGAGGAGTTTTCGGTTTCTTTTCGGCTCGTGGTTCGTCAGATTCGCCATGGAATATTTCGGAATTCCCATTTGATAAAGGAAAACCTCGTTGTCAGCCGTCAATCCGGCATAGGAATCAGTGAGATTCACTTTGTTGCTGCGCAGAGACTTCACCTCCGTACCTAACAGAACAACCCCCGCCTCCAAAGTATCGGTTATTCCATAATCATAATGCGCTTTTCGATTTACGCCGATTTCCTTGTATTTCGACATTGTTTTCTCTCTTCAAAAACTATCTTTTCCAAAAATTCGTCTATCTTTCTTCTGAGATTTGTACTGATCGGAGTCAATGGCTCGCGGACTTCCTCTGACACAATGATATTCAACCTACTCAGAGCGTATTTCGCAGGTGCCGGACTCGGCTCAGCAAACATTAACGAAGTCAATATCGCTAAATCATCTCTGTACTTTGCAAAAGCTGACATATCTCCTTGCATAAACGAGTCATAAGCCGCAACGCAAAGTTTCGGACAGACATTCGCACTCACCGAAATAACTCCAACTGCTCCCATCGCCAAAGCGCCAAACGCACTGTCATCGTTACCCGTAAGAAAATCGAAATCCCTGTTTAAATCCTTTCGCCACAGAGTGAACCTGGATAAATCGCCGGCACATTCTTTGATCGCGACGATATTTTTAAATTTCACAAGTGAATCAAAAGCTTCCTTACCTAGGTTTGTCCCAACGCGCGCCGGATTATTATACAAAATGATCGGCTTCAATGTATTTGCACTTAACTTCGAAAAATGCGTGACTATCTGCTCCTGACTCGGCTTTATGTAAGGCGGGCAAATGCACAGGAATCCGTCGACATATTCTTCAGAATTTCTCATAAGATTCAAGCAAGTTTCAGTCGATGAGGAAATCACCCCTCCGATCAACTTTATTTTATTCGAAGCAAGTTTGCTTGAAACAACTTTGCTCGCGAACTGAATTAGTTCTTTCTGTTCTTGTGAGGTTAACGCAAGGGATTCGCCAGTAGATCCACAGACGACAACCCCGGAAACTCCAGAATCCGATAGCCACTCGATATATCTTCCGAATGACTCAAAATCTACCTTGCCGCCCCTAAACGGAGTTACTACCGCAGCAACATACCCCCTAAACATTACTTCCTCTACAAAATTATCATGTCCTAGTATAGAAAAATCGCCTCAGTTTGCAATCTATTTTTGAGGATAACACTCGCCCCTAAGCAAAAAGTCGCCATTTTCTCGAAATTCTATCCGTTTTTCATCAAATTTATGGTCAATGAATTACCTTCTATCCATGCATTTGCGTTATAAACCAATGGAAAATTATTTTTCCCGTGCCCAAATTGATCGGTAATAAACACGGGAATGTCTATCTCTCTCGAGAAATGCTCCAAATATTCTTTGTATTTAGGAATCCCCTCAAAATACCCAAAAACTATAGCCTTTGCCTTGGATAATTTCCCCGCTTCCTTCAAATGATACATGGACCGATATATGCTCGGCGCAGTTTCGTGACAATCCTCGATGAACAAAATTTTACCGTCGGTGTCTATTTCCCAACTTGTTTTCAAGCTGGACTCGATCAGCGTCAAATTGCCGCCGGTAAGCTTACCGCAAACTTTCCCCTTTCTCGCCTTTTTACCTGCTTCATTCAAAGGAGTTAAAACTGTCATTTTATACTGCGTAATCTTATTCTCAAGAATATCTAATAACAAAGCCCAACTTGAATGATGGTACTTATCCTTGGCAAGATGAACTGTCATCGGAGCGTGTATCACCGTCCAATCCTTCCAATTTTGCGAAACGAAAAGATTTAACGCAGTTATATCGCTGAATCCTATCAAAATTTTCTTTTTTTCGGGATGAGGAAGATTTTTCAAGGCTCTAATCAGCTTGTAACAACCAAACCCCCCGCGAGTTGCCCAGACTATGTCAGAATTAGGTGAACATATATTCTGCTTGAGACGATTAAATCTGTTGCCGTCAGTATCAGAAAATCTGCAAATATTTTTATCGATAAACGCCTCATCTGGTATTCGTATTCCGAACTTTCGGATATCTTCTTGATATTCTTTTCGAAATTCTTTAACTATTCCTGTGGCAGGAGATACATAGCCCACCTTCAGCTTCGCAAGTCTTTTTAAAATTTCTTGTCTCTCCCTATTCTGAGACATATCCCCAGAACACCTAGTGTTACTTCGCTGTCTCGCAGCTGTTTGATCGAAACATAAAATCGAAAAAACGAGCCCCGCTAACAGACATCTCGCGTATTTAAAATTCATTATTTATAAAGCTCCGTGTTAACTTTTCTGAATCTTGAGAACAAAAAGTAAACTATCGGCACGATGAATAGTGTAAACAAAGTTCCAATCAACATACCTCCAACTATCGACCATCCTATTTGACGACGAGCTGCCGCACCTGCCCCGGTAGCTAAAGCCAAAGGAATATTTCCGATCACCATAGCGAAGGTTGTCATTAAAATCGGACGCAACCTCATATAAGACGCCTCCCTAACCGCGTCAAAAGCCTTCTTGCCTGCCGCACATGCTCGATTCGCAAAATCGACGATCAAAATTCCGTGTTTCGTAATAAGACCTATCAGCGTAACGAGTCCTATCTTGGAATAAATGTTCAAAGTACCATCAGGAATAATCCACAAAACGATCAACGCCCCCGTAATCGAAAAAGGAACACTGAACATAATAATAAACGGATCGACAAAGCTCTCGAACTGCGCAGCCAAAATGAGATAAACGAAAATCAGCGCCAGCATATAAATAAATATCACCAAAGAACTCTCCTCCAGATAAGTCTTGGTCGAACCTGAGAAACTCAATTGAATTGTCGACGGCAATTTCGTGTTTTTAACTTTATTTAATCCCTCAATTGCCTCGCTTAAACTCACTCCATCAGCCAAATGCCCTTCGGCACTAACCGCCAACATCTTATTATAATGATACAAATTGTTTGGCGAGAAATTTTCCTGGAAAGAAACCAAATCAATTAACGAAACCATTCTTTGCTCATCCTTCTGAGACCCGGTATTTAACTTAGACTTTACAAAGATATTTGAAAGATCCTCGATTGACCGTCGCTGATCCTGTTCTACCTGAATGAACATTTCATCACGTTTGGCCTCTCTCGTAACCCATCCGACCTTTTCACCTCTAATCAAATAGCCTATGGTGTTTGCGATATCGTTGGCCGTGACTCCCAACGAAGACGCTTTGTCACGATCTATCTTTATTATGTACTCCTGTTGTCTCGGAACCAGTGTAGTCAACACCGTCGAAAACCACGGATATCGATTCTTTACATGATACAAAAAAGCATTTCCGTATTTTTCAAGATATTCGTAATCCTGATTAGTTTGAAGAACAAAACGAACAACAGGTTTATCAGCACTACTTGCTCCTGCAGAAACTCGACAGTGAATCCCTGGCACCTCTTCCAACAGCGGATTCATCCTAGCAGAAATTTGTTTGGTATCCAGGTCTCTCTCACTCCAATCCTTAAGAAAAATTCCTCCTTCGATTTTAGCCGGATCCGCATTTATATATCGGTTTTCGGCAAAAGGAGTTTCTCTCAAAACTTCATCAATTCTCATAGCATTCTCTTTGACAAACTCAAAACTCGCACCAACCGGTGCTTCACCAGAGACGCTGAGAGAACACTGATCCTCTAAGGGTTTACTTTCGGACGGCATATAAAAAACGGCTAAAACGCCGACTAACGAAACCACGAACCCAACCGACAATGCAAGAGCCTTGTGATTCAAAGTCCAAGTCAAAGCGTCGTAGTATTTTTTGTCGATAGTTTTTAAAATTTCGTCCTGCTTATGGGACAACTTCTTAAAATATCCCGTAGCCTTTTCTCTTCTGCTAAGACTCAAAAGTCGTGAACACATCATCGGAGACAAGGTCAAGGCCACAAACCCAGAAATAATGACCGCACCTGACAAAGTCAAAGCAAACTCACGGAAACTCCTTCCCAAATTTCCCGGAGTCAGCGCAATCGGAATATAAGCCGACGCCAAAGTTAAGGTCATAGCAACAATAGAAAAAAAGATCTCGTTCGAACCTACCAAAGAGGCTTTCATTTTATTGAGCCCTTTTTCCATATGTTTGTGAATATTCTCGAGAACAACGATTGCATCATCTACAACCAAACCCACAGCCAGCACCATAGCTAATAAAGTGAAAGTGTTTATCGAAAAGCCAAACAAGGCGAGCAACGCAAATGTTCCGAGCAAAGAAACTGGTATGGTGACAATAGGAATCAATGTTGCTCGGAAAGACCAGAGAAAAAGAAATACCACAACAATAACCAAGAAAGTCGCCTCAAAAATCGCGTGATACACATTCCTCATGGAAGCACTGATATCACGGGCCTCGTCCATTGCTATCACCATCTTAGTTCCGCTCGGAAGTAACTCCTCGACCTCCGGCATGGCTTTTTTTACCCGCGAACTCAAATCAACAGGATTTGCATTCGCCTGTTTTGTTATGGTCAAAACAACACATTCTCTGCCGTTGAACCATGATCCCGATCTCTTATCCTCAGGAACCAGCTCAGAATGTCCGATATCTTTTACTTTTATAATACTTTCCTTGCCATTCAGACTTGGAATAATAACTTCATCCATCTCTTTGGCATTGTAAAATTCTCCGTCAAGAATAAGCATATACTCACGATCTCGACTTACCAATCGACCGCAGGGCCTCTGAACATGCTGATTTCTCAAAGCTTCCAAAACATCTGCAGGAGTATATCCGTAAACTGCCAGACGCTGCGGATCGAGGAACACCTTCATTTTCTTGATGTTTCCTCCGGTCAGCACCACCTTACCGACGCCCGGAATAACCTCGAACTTCGACTTAACGTAGCGATCAACATAGTCGTGAAGATCATCTACGCCAATTTTATCGCTAGTGAAGGCTATAACTATTCCACCCTGGTCATCAGGATCTTCACGGCTAATTGTCGGTTCAGGATTTCCCCATGGCAAATACACTTTTGCCATTGACAATCGATCTCTTACGTCAGACGCCGCTGCATCAGGATCTCTTGTCGACTCAAATTCTAAAGTTATTTCACACTCGTCATTCTTGCTGCTAGACGTCATAGTCTCGACTCCGGCAATCGTTGAAAAATGTTCTTCCAATACCTTTGTAATCTGATTTTCCACAGCCTGAGGACTAGCACCTCGATACTCTGCCTTCACGATAACCATGGATTTTTCAATTTTTGGATCTTTGCGAACGGGCAACTGCCATTGGCATACTAACCCGATAATGACTATCAATAAAGTCAAAACCGTAGAAAACACCGGCCTTTTAATACAAACTTCCGTTAGCCCCATATGCCAATCCCCCTCTCAGAAAATTAATTTTTATTTGCCGTCGTTTTTTTTGCTTTGTTTTTTCCCTGATATGCTTTGTAGGCATTTATGATTTCAGAAGAACTGAATTCATCGCGAACCTTTACGACACGACCGTCACTAACTCTTTCTTTTCCCTTGGTAATTACAAGGTCACCCTCATTGATCCCGGTGATAATTTCAACATTGCCGTTCTTTCTCATACCCGTAGTAACCAAACGCCTGATCGCCATACCATCCGACACAATGTACAACATGGTCTCGTTACCTGACTTTTCAATGGCGCTTTCAGGGACAACAATTCCTTGCTCCCCCTCATTGACAGTGATACGCACCTTCACAAACCGCCCCGGCTTCAAAATCTGAGAATTTACTGCAATCTCTTCAGGTATATCAAGAATTGCGCGAACCTTGAAAGAATGGCTGACTTTATCGCTCTCTGGCTCTATGGCACTGATCTTGGCCGAATAGCTCTGCAATGAGTCTCCGCCTACGTAAACTTCTATTTCCTGGCTTACATAAATTTTATCTACATCGACTTCAGCCACAGAAAAATCAACTTTCAACGGATGATTATCTACCAACTTCACCAAGTCCGTGCCCGACTGTATAAACTGTCCGACACTTATGTGCTTTATTCCGATCATTCCTCCGAAAGGAGCCAAAATCCTATGCTTTTCCAATTTTACTTTCGCGGAATTCAACTGAGCCGACGCGGTTTGCATATCCGAATAGGCCTGTTCTTTCTTTATTCTCGCAGCAGCACCTCGACCAGCCAACTTGTCCAACAATTCGTACTCAATTTTTTCTTTGCGATAGCGAGCTTCTGCTTCTCTGACCTCCGCCTGAGCAAGGGATTCATCAAATTGAATTAGCAAATCACCTTTTTCGACGATAGAACCGTCGCTGAAGAAAATTTCATCAACCTTAGCGTTAACCTCTGATTTTAAATCTACGGAATCACAGGGAACCAAAGTACCGATTGTGTTTATGTACCTTTCCACGGAACCAAACGTCGCCTTACTGACGATAACACTCTGCGGTCCTTCCTTTATCTCGGGATCTGCAGTTGAAAAAATACTATAACCCAAAACTCCTAATACTACAACCGCAGCACCAGCAATTATTATTTTTACTTCTCTAGATTCAAAGGATATATCCATGCTCTCTGTTCTCTCTGTCTAACTGGTCGGAGTGAGAGGATTCGAACCTCCGACCCCAGCCTCCCGAAGGCTGTGCTCTACCAGGCTGAGCCACACTCCGTAAACTCCAGACTTGGTAATGATCGCATAAACCACTAAAAATATCAAACATTAACTAATATTTTTTTTACCTGCAATTTTTGGTTTCCTATTAAACATCATATACAAATCTTCAAGTTTTATTTTATTTTTTTCTTCTCCTGAAATATTTGCAACCACCTGTCCGTAGTTCAAAACAACCAGTCTATCGGAATGTTTCAAGGCAAACTCCGGATCATTGACAACCATAATCGTCGTCATTTTTTTCGATCTGATTATCTTGCTCGTGGCCTCTAGCAACGCGTGGGAAGCTTCTTCATCCAATCCCGTTGAATGTTCATCAATGACCAGGACTTTCGCTCCCTTTATTACGGCGATCAACAATGCCAGCACTTGTTTATAAGGTTTCGGAATATTACATACCTTTTCGTGCAGTAAATTCTCCATTTCCATAAAGTTCAGATTTCTCAGCTGAGTATAAAATCTTTCTTCCATATCATCTCGAATAGCTTCTCTTACGCAGCTTTTCGGCTGATGGCTCAACGTTGCCAGGATCAAATTTTCCAGTACGGTCAAACTTCCCGCCGTGCAAACATTGTTATTAAAAAATACCGAGGAAACTATCTTTGATCTGGAATACAAAGATTGCGCACTAATATCAACTTTGTTGTACCACAATCTGCCGAAATTTAACTGAATATGTCCAGCCAAAAACCTCAGCAAAGTACTTCTGCCGCTCCCATTATTTCCTAAAATAGAAACAACTTCTCCGTCTTGAACAAAAAACTTCACTCCCCTCAAAGCGACTCTTTCTAACGGGGTCCCTGCATAAAATACAACGAATGCATCTTCTATATCTATCATAGCTCACTCCCTCTAATTTTCTCTGGTCTTATCGACATAACCGCTTCGTCTCAAAGCAACTAGTAAAACTAAGATTACAGCCATCACTACGTTGGTATATTCTTCACCTACACCAATTAACTCTTTGGATACCAGTATCTTTAATGAAGCCTGGTAACAAATTGCTCCCACAAATGTCCCGATAATTGCCGTTTTTATGTTCACATGACTAAATATCCTGCCACCTAGAATAATAGCTGTTATACCGAAGATAATGCATCCGCTTCCCATATTGACAGAGAATTCTCCTGTTATTTGAGCAACAAGAGCTCCCGCCAAAGCGAAAAGCAAATTTTCCAATCCCAATCCGCAAGACAAAATCTGCGTACAATCGACCCCCATGGATTCGGTAATTATTTCTCCGTCACCGTAAATTCTCATGGAAAGCCCGTATTCCGAGATCATCAATTTGTAGAATAAATATACAACAGGACAGACTATCACCAAAGCGAGAATAAAATTGCTAATTGGAGATAAATTCCCAAACACGGAAGACGGAACAAACCTTTTAAATTCCACTAATTTCGTCAGCAAAGATTGCAAACCTCCCACAGTCAGCAAACTTGCTATAATTGCATCTAGTTTTATATAGTTAATGAAAGAAGCTGTAATAGCTCCCGCCATGTATCCTATAAACATAGCAGTGATTATTGCAAACAGCGGATTCATTCCCGCCAACACCATAACACCATAGATACAACCTCCCAACGCAAAACTAGCCTCGCAGGTTAAATCTATTAGTTTAAAGACCTTATTAGATAAAAAAATGCCCAGCCCTACTAACGAAAATGCCAGACCAAAAGCTAAAATGAAAAAAATGTTATCAAAAATAGACATACTCATCTCCACCAAACAATAAAGGAAAAATTACGCTCCTCTAAACAACAACTACATCCGACGTTTATTTGTCGATCTCCTATTAATTCACAAACGAAATGCTTAACCATCTATTATCTCTTAACGGATTTTTTTCTTCCTCCATCTTTTTATCCTTTTCCCTAGACATCGTCATTCCTTACAATTCCAAAACTTTTATTTAATGCTAACATCATTAGGTTAAAATTTAGTTAATTATTAGCCCTTTATTTATGGGGCGGACTAAAATTGGATAAAACCGCGCTTCTCAAGTTTTTTTAAGAAAAAACAGGGACAATTACTGATCCATAAAAACCGCAACTATCCCTTAAAGAAAATTTTTATATTCCCAGATCAAGAGTATTTACTCCGTGCTCCTTCTTCCAAATCTTAAGTTTATTTCTTTCTTTTATCTGCTGATGTTCATTGAGCCCTGTAAAGTCATTTCCTTCCCAGTTAACGACCTCCAACTTTGTCTCACTAGGAATCGTTTCCATAAATCCTATAATGTCAGATAATGTTATTTTGTTGTTGGCAAAGTTAATTGCAATCAGGTTTTTCATCTGCGAAACTGACATTGATTTCACGGATCCGGCAATATTATTGCCGCTGAAATAAACATATCGTAACGAGTCGTTCTGTAATCCAGAGCACAAAGTTGAAAAAGCTGAATCAGTCATTTCACAGTTATTAGCGATAAACGAAACCAAACTATTCATTTTCTTAAGAGATGCCTCCAAAACTTTGGCAGTTTGCTCATTAATCGGATTTCCCGAAACATTCAATATCTTCAATCTAGTTAATCTTTCCAACGCACTGGAAATTGTTTGTAATACAGAATCCGGAAGATTCATATCCGAAATATCCAAATTCTCAAGATACTCCAGTTGCCCCAGTGCAGCATTAAGGGCTTTGGAATTATGGTACGCCTCTACTCCATCATGTGAATTAAAGTCACCAAAACATATTTTCAAATCCCTGAGTTCTTTTAAATTCGCCAGCGAACTAAAAAATTCCCTAACCTGATTTTCGGTGCTTTCAAGAACTGAATACTCTAGTTTTTTTAATTTTTTCAGCTCTCCCAAAAATCTTAACAAATTATCATAGACTGGGCCGTCCTTAACTCTCATAAACCCAATATTCAGCTCCGACAGAGTTTCCTTTGATTTTTCAAGAGTTTTTTGTAATATGTTACATCCTTCATCACCTAATTCCCCTAATGTAAGTCTTAAGCCTTTGATAACTTCCAAATCGCCCACAGCCGCAAGCAATTTGGCAGACTCAGCCCGCGCCATGTTCGGATCCATAATAGTTAGGAATTCTAATTGCTTGTGACGTGTAATAATATCCGTAAATTCCTCAAAATCCCTATTCGCAACGGTACAAGAATTTACTATCAAATTTTTTACGGTCATCGGTAAAAACTTTCGAATATCCTCCAAAACTTTTCTGGTTAAATTAAAATTACATATTTCTACACTGAGTAATTCCGGATATTTCGAAAAGCAGTCCGCTTCCATAAAATCCTCTTCCTTCCACCATTCCTCGGAATAAGTTTTGTCTTTTCCGAGCAGTGTTATTTTCTTTTCGGATATCCTGATTCCAATGACATTTTCCCTTGCCATACTCCCCTTACTCTTGACGAAGGGATAATAATCTATCTCTTGAGCTTCTTCGTCATCGCTGATTTTTTCATCGGTGTAACCACTATCAAAATGCCTTTTATTTATCGGCTTATAATCCTTGGCGAAAACGCTACTTCCAAATAATGCAATAATACAAGACAAAGATAAAAACTTATACAAACAACTCCTCATTAGTAACTCCACATAACTATCTTTCCCCATCAAATCACAAAAAAGTAAATAACTTATGAAAATTTATATATTTTCTCGATCTTTTATAAAAAATATTGTGTATAATCAGAACCTATAGTTTTTTTACAATATTTTGGAACGAAATATGAAATTTTCAGCAAAACTGAGAGAAATGCTTTGTTTGGACGATGAAGAACAGAAAGAATTTGAGCATCCTTTACCTAAGGAAATTTTCAGAGATTACGATATTAGAGGAATTTTCGGAAAAACTCTCTTTCCTGAGCATGCTTACTATATAGGAAGAGCTTTCGGAACCTTTCTATATAGAAAAAATTTGAAAAAGATATGCGTCGGAAACGATTGCCGAAATTCCTCAGATATTCTAACAGACCGGTTGATTCAGGGACTAACGAAATCCGGAATGGAGGTGATCGAACTAGGCATCTGCCACACCCCGATGATGTATTACACAGTAAATAAATTCAATATGGATGCAGGCATTATGATAACGGGGTCACATAACCCCGCTGAATATAACGGATTCAAATTTATGCTGGGAAAAGATCCGTTTTACGGGGATGACATAAAAGAAATTGAACAAATGATACGTCAACGGGACTTTATTGAATCCTGCGGACGTGAAGTGATCCTGAATGATATTTTTGTGAGTTACGTAAAGGATATTTTAGATGGATTCAAGTTTTCAGATGACTTACGCGTCGCCTGGGACATCGGAAACGGAGCAACAAGCAATGCTATCAGAGAAATCGTGACTAGGATTCCCGGTCGGCACCATATTCTGTTTGAAGATATGGATGGAAATTTTCCCAATCGTCAGCCGGATCCGACAGTCGCCGAAAACATCTCTTATTTGAGGAAATTTGTAAATTATAATAAATTTGACATAGGTTTCGCTTTCGACAGTGACGGTGACCGCCTTTGCGTGGTGAATTCAGATGGGCAACCGCTGTACAGCGACCAGGTGTTGGAAATTTTTGCATCCGATTTCTTGAAGAAAAACCCCGGGGCCCAGGTCATCTCAGACGTAAAATCTTGCAACAGATTGTTCCAAAGAATCAAAGAATTGGGAGGATCTCCGATCATGGAAAAAGTTGGACATACTTTCATAAAGGCAAGAATGAAATCATCAGGAGCTCTGCTGGCTGGAGAAATGAGCGGTCATTTTTTCTTCAAAGACAGATGGTATGGATTTGATGACGGAATTTATGCCGCACTACGTTGCTTGGAGATTCTCAGCGAAAATAAAGAGGTTTTCAACAAGTTGCCTTACGGTTTCGTAACTCCCGAAATCCGAATTAGCTGTTCGGAAGATAAAAAATTTCGGATAATAGAAAAAACAAAAGAAAAACTTCAAAGCCAAGGAATAAATTTCGCGGACATCGACGGAGTCAGGGTCTCCGGTGAAAAAGGATGGTGGCTGATAAGAGCTTCCAACACTCAGAACGCAATTTCTTTAAGGGTGGAAGCTGAAAAGGAGGAACATATGAAGCCTCTGTTGAACGAGGTGACTCCATATTTAAAGCCTTTCATAAAAGATATAGAACAGACCCTGAAAAAGTACGCAGAACATGAATAGATGAATATGAATAAAGATTTCGTTGAACATCTGAAAAGTCGAATTTCTATTGTGGATATAATTTCCGCGCGCATACGTCTACACAAAGTCGGAAATGTATGGAAGGCTCTTTGCCCTTTCCACAAGGAAAAAACCGGCTCATTTCACGTAGACGAAGCCAAAGGGCTATATCACTGCTTCGGATGCGATGCGGGAGGCGACTCGATAAAGTTTGTTATGAATTACGAAAAGGTCTCTTTTTGGGAAGCAATCGAAATTATTGCAAATCAATATGGAATAGAAATTCCGAAAAATGACTCCGCACAAAAAGAGGATCCTTCGGCGAGGCTTTTCGAGATCATGAATTATTCAAAAAATTATTTCGCGGAAAGTCTAAATTCGAAAAGCGACTCGACTGCCAGAGATTATTTGAATTTGAGAAAAATCAGTAAAGAACAGGTCGAAAAATTTCAACTAGGTTTTGCTCCTGACAACTCAGATCTTTACAACTTATTGAAGAAGAAAGGTTTTTCCAACAACGAATTGGTTCGAACGGGTATTTTCATAAAATCCGATTACAAAAACGAATTTATTAACCGATATAGAGGTCGCCTGATCTTCCCGATAGTTGATTCTCGCGACAAATGCGTTGGATTCGGCGGAAGAATTTTAGAAAAATCGGAAAAAGCGAAATACATAAATTCCCCGGAAACGGAAATCTACAGAAAAAGCCAGCAATTATACGGATATAATCTCGCTCGCAAGGGGAAATCTCGTCAAATAATTATTTCGGAAGGATATTTGGACGTAATTTCGCTGCACCAAGCGGGATTTGATGGTGCGGTTGCCCCGCTCGGGACAGCCATCAGTGCTGCACAAATAGGCATGTGTTGGCGTGCTTGCGACAATCCTGTCATTGCTCTGGACGGGGACTCTGCCGGGGTTAAAGCCTCTTACCGTTGGATCGACAAAATCTTGACTTGTCTTGAGCCGGGAAAATCTTTTAAATTCGCAACTCTTCCCCAAGGAGCCGACCCCGATCTTTTGGTTTATAACAATCAAATTTCAACGATTACAGAAGCAATAAACAACGCCATACCACTCTCGCAATGGCTTTGGGACGGTGGGTTTTCTCTATTCCCGTCAGAAACTCCCGAACAAAAGGCTGAGCTTATCGAAATGCTGATTCAAAAAGCCGAATCCATAAAAAATATTTCCGTAAAAAATTTTTATATTCAAGATATCAAAAATCGTCAAAGGTCCTTGTACAAAAGCAAAACACGCGTCACAAAAAAGGAAAATTTACGGTCCGCGACCCCTGCAAAAGAAAAAATTGAGAAAATACTAGTTGTGACTCTTATAAATCACCCTTATATTATTGATAGGGTTGCGGAAGATTTTATCAAACTCGAATTCGAAAACACCGAGATGAAGGTTTTGAAAGATAAGATTTTGAAAAGTTATGCAGATTTTTCTGAAGAAAGTCCTCAAAAATTTGTTGAGTCGATGATACAATTACAGGATACTGTTAACGAAAATTTCGGTAATATAGTGATGCATGCGAATTTCGCCGATAAAAATGTGGCCGATGATATCGCTTTCGCCGGCTGGTCAGAGTTGTTGAAAAGACATTTATTTGAGCCTTTGTTGGATGGAGATCTGCAAAAAGCATCGTCTAACTTTGTTTTTTCAGAGGATAGTTGGCAAAAATTAAAAGCATTGAAGAGTGAAGTCTTAAATCGCAGGAAAAGATAGGAGCAAAAAAATGAGTGCAGTTTCAAATTCAAAGATAAATGAGAATATTGAGGACAAAGAGGAGAATCAGAAAAAGGAGAACTCTTCTGAGACTCAGTTCGCCACTTTGATATCTTTGGGAAAAGAACGCGGATACATAACTTACGATGAGTTGAATGACGCTCTGCCGAAAGAAAAATTTTCTTCGGAAAAAATCGACATTGCTGTGTCCAGTCTCTCCGGAATGGGAATTCAGCTGGTTGAAACAGAAGAAGCAGAAACTTTCCATCGCGAAAAAAATCATGTACATCACGTAGCATCAACAAAAGTCGAACAGAATAACGATCTCCTCAGAACGGACGATCCGGTGCGTATGTATCTCAGGGAAATGGGAAATGTGGAGTTGCTTTCCCGTAATGGTGAAATCGAACTTGCGAAAAAAATCGAGCAGGGATATGCAGAGGTTCTCAGTGGATTGAGCGAAAGTCCGAAAACTTTCGACAGATTCGCCGAGTGGATAGAAGCCCTGAAGGAACACAAAATTATGCTGAGAGAAATTCTTCAGTTGGACAATGGAATGAAGGACGAAGAGGAAGAATCAGTGGATTCTGAAAGCGATGATGAAGACTTGGGAGAGGACGAAAATTCATCTGAAGACTCGGATGAATCGAAAGAAATCAGCACCGAAGATGACAACCTGATCCCCGGCATCATCGACAACTTGCAAAAAGTTATAGAGATGCACGAGGCAATTCTCAAAAAGAAGAATCCATCAACCAAACAAAAATGCGAATTAGTAGACGCTGTTGCAGAGCTGGGAATCAATCAAAAGACGATAGAGGCAATGTGCGAGGAACTTTATACCCTAAATCGCAAACTGATTAAGAGCGAAAGCGCGCTTTTGAAATTAGCTCAGGACAATGGCATCAGTCGAGAGAGATTCCTGAAAAACTATCTCGGGAACGAAACAAATTCCGATTGGGAACACTCAATGCTGAAGTTCTCAAACTGGAGCAAATTCTTCAAAAATTGCACAAAAGAAATTTCCGAACATCAGGCGCTGGCCAAAGAAATCGAAGAAGAATCCAAATTGCCGCTCGGAGTGTTCAAAAAATTGGTCGCTTGCATTCAAAAAGGCGAGAGATGTGCAACTCGAGCAAAAAAAGACATGATCGAAGCCAACCTGCGTCTGGTTATCTCCATCGCCAAAAAGTACACCAACCGCGGTCTGCAATTTTTGGATCTGATTCAGGAAGGAAACATCGGATTGATGAAGGCAGTGGACAAATTCGAGTACCGCCGCGGATATAAATTTTCGACATACGCCACTTGGTGGATTCGCCAGGCAATCACTCGCTCTATCGCGGACCAGGCGCGGACCATCAGAATCCCGGTCCATATGATCGAAACCATCAACAAAATCGTGAGATCATCCAGACAGATGCTGAATGAGACAGGGAAAGAGCCGACTCCGGAAGAATTGGCTGAACGTCTGCACATGCCGCTGGAAAAGGTTCGAAAAGTTCTGAAAATTTCGAAAGAGCCTGTCAGTCTGGAAGCTCCGATTGGAGACGAGGACGATTCGCACCTCGGAGATTTCATCGAGGACAAAAACATCGCGCAGCCGGTGGAGTCTGCAGTCAATGAGAATCTGCGTGAAACCACAACTTTGGTGTTGGCCAGCCTCACTCCGAGGGAAGAGCGCGTTCTGAGAATGAGATTCGGTATCGGCATGAATTCCGATCACACTTTGGAGGAAGTCGGACAGCAATTCTCGGTCACCCGCGAACGTATCCGACAAATTGAGGCAAAAGCTCTCAGAAAACTAAAGCACCCGAGCCGATCACGCAAACTGAAAACGTTTTTGGATTCGTAATCCGCGACGTTTTCCAATTTAGTGGGTTTTTTGGCATATTCAGCTGAGTTCTGGTGAACAGTTAATCGTTAAGTAACTTCCTGAATACAATTAGGGCGATTCGAAGATCGTCCTTTTTCGTGTTCTTTTTAAACAAGCCAATTATTCTCTCAAGATTACATCTATCTCAGTTTGCTAATATATGCCAAACGGTTCCAAAATAGACCAGATATTTTGTTGTAATAATCCAACTTTTTCCTTTAAACTGCCCCAAAAACGTTTAAATGGATTCAAATCGGACAAGTGCTGAGGTTGATATATCCTGTAAGTTTTCACATTTAAATCTTTTTTATTAGAAAGATTGTATGTTTTTTCATTCAACAGCTCTAGCTTTTCCCAAAAATCCGTTACTGAGGAAGAATAGGAATAAAGCCATGGAGTTCCTTTTACTGACGCTTCTCCCGATCCACCTACTCCTTGATTAAAAGATAATTTGATATCTTTTTTAGCAGAATTTATCATAACCTTCGTTCTTACGTGATGAAACTCCCCGGCTCCTAAAGCTGCTCCCATACTGATAACAGGAGGAATACGAACGGATAAGCCAGATCTCTCGATACCATCAAAATCTTCTTTAATATTCAATAATTTTTCTTTGGGTAAATCTACAATTTTCATATGCAACTTGGAAAGAGAATGGTTGAATGCCATTCCCGAATCCCAATCTCTGATAATCCCACCAAACATTCCATCACTGAAAGAATATGAAACCCCAGAATCTCGATCTGAATCCGTGCTAGACTCTCCTCTATAAATTCTATATGAATTTAAGGGAACATTACTTTCTTTTACCACAAGATCCGCAATCATCGCTTTAAACTCATCGGATAAATTTGAGATATCACTCATCAGAAGATGTTTTGTGAAGTATCCTGGTTCAACATCGTAAACTTTCTTCGCGTTTATTGAAAAATTTTCCAACAGATGCTTGATTACGTTTTTCAAATCTTCCTCTTTGCTAATTTCCCATTCTAAAATGCCTTCAAAAGAGCTTATGCTGTTATTTATTTTCCAAAAATATGATCGAACATTATCACTATTCATGTAATCATTACAAAAATCTCCAATTTTTTTAGGAGTTTCGCCATCTTCACCAAAACCGATTTCAGCAACGTTACTGCAATCTCCCCAAACAGGGTTGTACATAACATATTTACAAAAATCCTTTTTATCTACTTTGTCATTCTTATTGATTTTTTCCCATACCTCCTCTAAAAATAAGTTCCACACAAACAACTGATACAAACTTTTAGGAATAAAAGCTACTTTTACAGATGGATCCACTGATTGAATCTTCTTTTTCAGGAATCTGCTCTCATCGTTTATTATCTCCTTTTTATCTTCTTCCGATAACTTTGTGGTTCTCTCCGAATCTAGCTGTGTTACAAAACTATTTTCCACAACAGCATTATAAACCGCCGCTTTTCGATCATCTCCGACATTTAAACAAACAGGGACAAAGTTACCTGCTAGCAACTCAAACGAACTTAATAAACTTCCAACGACCAACGCTAATTTTTTCATGTTTTTACCTCTTTCTAAAATATCTCCAAATTGTATACTCACACCATGCAAATACACCACTTGCACATCCGATCACAACACGCAACCGCACATCGTTACTATTCTTACAAAAACTATATGAACGGCAGGAAATCTACCATAAGTCCAATTGTTTTGCAATATTAATTTGACTTTTTAACACAAAAAGACTCCCAAAGGAGCCTTTACAGAAAGGATAAACTTTGTTCTGATTACTCAGAAATTACTGATACAGTACAGCGTCCCTGAGCATTCTTGGAAAACTTTACAATTCCGTCCGCTGTCGCGAAAATGGTGTGATCTTTTCCTAAACCGACATTTTCCCCGGCCTTCATTTTTGTTCCGCGTTGTCTGACGATAATGTTACCCGCCTTTACCGCCTGACCGCCAAAACGCTTTACACCTAATCTTTTACTTTCCGAATCGCGCCCGTTCTTAGAACTTCCACCGGCTTTTTTTGTTGACATTTGCTAACTCCTTAACCTTTGATGCTATCGATCTTCAAAATGGTCGAAATCTGGCGATGACCATTCTTTCTGCGATAGTTTTTACGACGACTCTTTTTGAAAACCATAACCGTCTTGTGTTTCTTATGTTCAATAACGCTCGCGGACACAGAGGCGTTCTTAACATAAGGAGTTCCGATTTTCACATTCCCGTCTTTTTCAATCATCAGAACGTCACTGATTTCCAACTTCGCGCCCAAATCAAGAGACAACTTCTCGACAGAAATGAAATCGCCTTCTTTTACTTTGTACTGTTTACCGCCTGTTTTCATAACTGCAAGCATAACTTAATTCCTTTTAACTTATACGAGATTTACTATTAATTCATTTTGTTAAAAATTTCAAGAGGGCAATAAAAACTTGCATAAAAACTTTTTTACAAATAGAATCGCTTCAGGATTGTGTAAACTCAGAATTATGACTGGGAAAAATCAAGGAAGGATTTATGTTCAGTTTTTTATTTAACAAATCGCGTTCGGATTTTAAGATTCATGCGGGGTTTGCTCCCAATTCTGTCGGGGCTTTTTTAATAAATCTCGACAGAGCGACGGAACGTTTGGAATTCGTTAAACCGAACATCGATCAGTTAGGATTTCCCTTTGAGAGGATTTCCGCAATTGATGGAAAACAGCTCTCGGAGGAAGAACTTCACAAAGTGTGCGATTATAAAAAATTCAAAAGCTATTTTAAAATGCTGCCGGAACGAGGAACCATCGGTTGTTCTCTGAGTCACGAAAAGGCATTGAGGAAATTTTTGGAATCCGAATATGAATTCGCGCTGATATTTGAGGATGATGTAGTATTTAATCCGCATGAGCTAAGGGAATGCGTCAACAAAGCCATCGAGAAAAAAAATCTTTGGGATATTCTCAATTTTGAAACATTTCACAACGGATTTCCTTTTAAAATTGAGGATCTTTGTGAAGATAAGCACATGTCTCTCTATTTTACACCCATAACTCACGCAGGTTGTTATTTGATAAATCGATACACTGCGAAAAAGCTTCTGGAAAAGTTTTATCCGATCATTATGCCTTTTGATCATTATTTTGCTGCATCATGGGAATTTGACATAAAATTCGTAGGAGTCGAACCTCGCATAGTAAAACAGAATTTCGGAAGTTCACAAATTAAGTCTGAGACAACTAAAAAATTCAACAATCAGAAAATAAAGCTCAGAAACACCGTGTTTAACACTCGCAGGGTAGTTGTCGGTTTTGTATATAATCTATACTTGTTTATAAAAAATTTGATAAACTGAAAATAATGATTTAGCATTAAAAGCTTTAGAATTTTTTTGTGGTCGTAAATAATTCGTTAACAAATATTGGTTACGGTGTTAGTATATGATCCGTGTTGTAGGTAATATGAAAATATATTTAGTCGGTGGTGCAGTAAGGGATCAAATAATGGGGGTCGTTCCGAACGACAGGGATTATGTCGTAGTCGGAGCTACTATCGAGGACATGCTTATGAGAGGCTTTCGTCCTGTAGGAAAGAGTTTTCCCGTTTTTATCCGAAAAGGTTCAAATGAAGAATATGCCCTTGCCCGTAAAGAAGTAAAGACGGGTCCTAAACATACCGATTTCGGATTTTTTTTCGATAAGTCGATAACATTGAAAGATGATTTGATTAGACGCGATTTCAGTTGCAATGCGATTGCCTACGACATCGAGAAAGATAAGATCATCGATTATCACGGGGGAGTTGAAGATATCCACAACAGAATTCTTCGGCATATCAGTCCCCATTTCGTTGAAGATCCTCTGCGAGTTATAAGACTATGTCGGTTCGCTGCCCAATTAAACTTTTCAGTTGCCAGGGAAACCATGAATTTGGCGCGGGATATGGTACTTCAAAATCAGTTGGAAAATCTTTCCGCTGAAAGGATTTGGGGCGAAATAAAGAGGGCTTTGCGCTACCCGAATTTCTACAGATTCGTTGAAGTCGCCCACGAATGTTTTGCTCTTAAGAAAATCCTATCCGCTGTCGAAAAGCTTTGGTTCGTAAAGAAAGATTCTCGGAAAGGAACTCTCGCGGAGCATACCATAGACTGCCTGAAAAATGTAAGTGAAAACAATGAAATTGTAAAATTCGCGACTTTGTTGCACGATATCGGTGAAACAAAATCTTTCGATACAAGCCACTCTTGCGAAGACTCCGAACAACGAGGTGTTCAGATAATTAAGGATATTTGTCATACGCTGAAGATTCCAAATGATTTTCGGAGTTTTGCGGTGTTTGTATGTAAAAATTATAAAAAGTTTCAGCAGATAGATAAAATGGACATCGAGCAGTTACTAGATCTAACAGACGACTACATAAAGAGAACTCCAGCAGATTTCGAAAATTTCCTGGCAATTTGCAGGGCAGCTGTACCTAACGTTGATTTTCAAAATTCCGAGCGGAAAATTCGGGATATCTACCAAATTCTGTCACGGGTTAAAGCAAATCAAATGCCGAACTTCGACTCTATAAAAAAAGACTCCGCATTTAAGGGTAAATATCGTAAATTTAAACTGGAAATCCTACAAAAACACGGATTTCAGTAGAATTCGAACGATTTTTTGAGATTTTCGCAAAATTCTAACGAGTTATTAACTTTATTCTAGAACAATCTACTTTGTAAGGATATTGTATTACATAATAGGTTGATAGGAATGAATAGAGCCAGAAAATTGGCATTACGAACATACGGGGAGTTATAAGGGGAAAATGTTAAGAATTTCCAGGAAAATTTCCAACGTAATAAATAGCGAAATCTGCAATGATGAAATGAAGATCAAAAAAATCTCTCATATATTAGGCAACAAGCATCCTGCGGACATTTCCGACGTTATTGAAGATTTGGACTCCGACTCTCGACAAATATTTTTTAAACTCGCGCCTCAACTTATAGATTCCCGTGTTTTGGTAAATCTCGTAAATCCGTACCGTACAAAAACCATAGCTTTCTTCGGATTAGACCATTTCAAAAATTCTATTCATCTTTTGAAAAAAGATGAACTAATCGAATTAGTTGAACAACTAAATGTGAAGGATCGCAAACAATTCGTCGAGATGATGCCGAAAAAGATGAAGGCCATCGTCAAATTCCTCATGGCGTATCCGGAAAATTCGGTCGGACGAAACATGTCCTTTGATTTTATATTAATTTCGGAAAATTTTTCGGTAGAAGAAACTCTCAAATATATCAAGAAAAAGAAAGATACACCCGATAGTTGTGCGGAAATTTTTATTGAAGATGACAACCACAAACTTACAGGACTGATATCGCTTACTCGCTTGTTAAAATCGCACAAAAAGAAAAAACTCAAAGATATAGAGAGTCCGAATATCATCAAAATTGCTGCAACAGATGATCAGGAAATAGCATACAATTTGTTCAACAAATATCATTTCGTAAGACTTCCCGTGGTAGACAGAAACAATCACATGATCGGACTGATCAGATCCGCAGACCTTATAGATATCGCTCAGGAAGAAATCACCGAAGATTTTAATCAATTAACGGGAACTTCCGAAGATGACGAAGCAAATGCGTCTCTGATAATGAACTGTTTTAAAAGGTTGCGTTGGTTGTCATTTGCGGTAATCAACACTTTGCTATCCCCTTTTATTATTTCACTGTTTCAAAATATTATTCAACAAACTGTGGCACTGGCGGTATTAATGCCTATTGCGGGAGCTTTGGGCGGAAACATCGGAATTCAAACGGCAAGTGTCGTTATTAAAGCATTTTCTGCGAAAAAGTTTCGCGAAGCACAATATTCCAAAGTAATTAAAAAAGAAACTCTTATGGGAGTTTTTAACGGACTGATGATTGGTCTGTTCCTGGGGGCTACCGTTCTTTTTTGGTTTAACGATATCAGATTATCTTTGTTGCTTTTGGGAACTATGGTCTTTTGCGCAACCTGGGCCTCATTTATCGGAGTTGCCCTTCCTATAATTTTTTATCGCTTCGGATACGATTCATCTTTAAGCTCCGGTCCCTTGATCACTACAATAACAGACGTTTCCGGATACATTGCATTTCTGGGATTGGCTCACATATTTCTAAGTTAAAAATCATCGTTACGGATTGACATTTTGGTTAAAACTGATATAATTTAGCTCCATTAGTTGAGAGAAATTACAATGAACACTAAAGAGAAAGTTTTAGTTTCAAGAACGATTGCGGTGCCGGCGGATACTAATCCATGGGGAGATATCTTCGGCGGGTGGATCATGTCTCTGATGGATATTGCTGCGGGAAGTATTGCTGCTCGTTTGGCTCGCGGATCTATCGCTACAAAGGCTATTAATAATGTTACTTTTGATACCCCTATCTTTGTAGGAGACGAAGTTTCAGTTTATGCAGAAATCGAAAAAATCGGAAATACATCCATGACTCTGAATGTTTACGTGGATATCTGCAGAAAGGGAAACAGCGAGGTGTTAAACGCTGTTAAGGGAACTTTCGTAATGGTGGCACTTGATGAAAATCGTAGACCACGTCCTGTAAAGGCATTCTGGGACAAGTCGGAAAAATAATTTTGGAAAAAGGTCGGATTATGAAAGATAAGAAAGAAAACATTAACCAAGAAGAAGTTGAATATGAAGAAAAGACTGAAGTTTCGGAAAAATCTGATAAAAATTCAGAGTCCGAAGAAGAATCGCAGGAGGATTTACTTGATCAGATCAACACGCTGAGGGACACACTTCTTCGGAAAACTGCTGAATCTGAGAACCTAAGAAAGCGTCTGGAGAAAGAGAAAGACGACGCGGTAAAGTACGCCAACAAGAATTTCGCTCGCGATCTTTTGGCTGTCTTGGACAATTTTGAGAGAATCAACAGTAGTATCGCCTCCGTGAAGGATAGAATCGACGCCGATCCTAATTTGAAGGCCTATTTTGATGGAATTGCGATCTGCGAAAAGGAATTATTATCGACTTTCCAGAAGTATGGCATTTCCCGCATAGAAGTTTCCGCGGGCAATCCATTTAATCATGAGTTACATCAGGCGATGTGCGAAGTCGAGAACGATCAACAACCAGCCGGAACTGTGGTAGAAGTGTTTCAGACCGGGTATAAGTACCGCGACAGATTGTTGCGCCCGGTAATGGTGAGTGTGTCTAAGAAAAAATGAGCAGAAGGTAAGAGGTAATCGGTGGCGGGCAATGACGAGATAATCTGTGTCGATTTGGACGGTACCTTGATAAGGTCCGATCTGTCTTGGAACTCCGCCGAAAAATTTGTAAAGAAAGATTTTTTCAACATCTTCAAACTAATTTTCTGGTATTTTAAAGGGGTTCCTTATCTTAAATACAGAGTGGCGAAGGAAGTTGAAGTCGATCCATCCGCCTTGCCCTACAATTCTGATTTTCTGTCCTATCTTATTCAGAAAAAAGCAGAGGGAAGCAAAATATATTTGGCAACTGGCTCTACAGAAAAATACGCGAAACAAGTTGCTAATTATCTTCGGATTTTCGACGGAGTTTTTGCTAGCGATTTAAAAACCAATCTCGTCGGAAAAAACAAGGCTCAAAAACTTGCGAATCTGTTTACAAACGGATTTACTTATGCAGGAAACAGCGTCGATGACCTTCATGTTTGGAAAAAATCTTCAAAGAAAATCTTGGTTAATCCAAGTGAAAAGACCCAAAAAGCGATGCGTTCCGTAAAATACACGTTGTACAAATCCTAAATTTTAAATATTTTTAGCACAAAGCTCTAATATATTTTAAATTTTTGAGATATAAGCAGCTAATAAACTTCAATTTATAGTCTCTCTATTGCAAATGCGAACAAATTAGTGTTAGAGTTGAGCATTGTAGTACTAGAGGTTAGAAAATGAACAAGACAGAGTTAATTCACAAAGTCGCGGGAGAGTGCGGTTTATCCCAAAAAAGCGTAGGTGATTGCCTAAATTCTATTATCGAGGTAATCCAAAAAGAATTGAAGTCCGGTGGAGATGTTGTTATCCCTGGGTTCGGTTCGTTCTCAGTCGGAAAGAGAGCAGCCCGAACAGCACGTAACTTCCAGACAGGAAAGATGATGGATATTCCAGCGACAAAAACAGTAAAGTTCAAGGTCGGAAAGACATTAAAAGAGTCAGTTAAATAATTTTTGGAGAGATGTCTTCTCTCCTTTTCTTTTTCATTGTATTTGCATAGATTTGTTTACTTGCAGTTCGCAGGTGGGTGTTGTTGTTTTCGGTGTGTACCGATAAAGAAAAAGCCCCGATCGAGACCAAAGGCTTAGTTAATCTGTGAAAAAGAATTAGTGTTTTACGTTACACTTCGCCAGAGCGCGAAAAGACCATCCTTTGTTTGCTCTAATTTTGCTTACACCAATTCCACCATCATCTGTTTTAAATCCGAAATTATAGTCAGCCTCTATCTCCGCTGAAATCTTTGGGCATAAAAATTTCTCCGCACCTACTCCCAACACAAAGGAGGTCTTATTTTTAGAATGATTATCCTTACCGTCGAAGAAAGATATTTTCGACCAAGCACATCCCATTTTTCCGTAACCCAACACATCTTTGCGCATATTGTAACCTAATTTCACGTTAACCTGCGGGGAAAAACCCTTCATCTGAAGATTGGCACCCGGAGCATAATCTTCGTAAAACTTTTTTTTATTCCGCATAAAGTTGATCAAAAGCTCTCCGCCCAGATACGATCTGTTTTCGAAAACCTTTCCGCCACCGAGTACGAAAGATCCCATAAAATTAGTGGTTTTCATGTCTTTCATCCCATCTATGGAGGATTTCAAAAAGCTTCCGCCAATCCCTAAACCTCCGTAAAAACTGCTGAAAACACTTTCAGAAACAGCCTCAGCAACTGCTGATTCGTTTGCTACATCTGCGTTTGCCGAAAACACCATTGCGCAAACCGCCGCGCTTAATACTACTTTTTTCATTTCAACTCCTATAACACAAAACCTGTTCAAGGCTACAACAAGACGAAGTCTTTCTCAACAGCTCGAAAGATTTTTCAGACAAGCGGTGATTTTTTTATCACATTCGGGACTAATAATATTTACGAAATTTTAACGAAACGCCGAACGACGCTCATCACAAAAAATTTTCAAATAAAAAAGCCCCGACCTAAGCCGAGGCTAACTAAATACCCCGGATAAAACCGAGGCCCAGTCACTGTATGACGATGGATTAGTACTTCACGTTGTACTTAACCAAAGCGCGGACATTCCAACCTTTGTTGAAACGAACACTCTGCTCATCATTAGCGAATTTAGCGATTTTCTTCTTCCATCCGAAGTTGTAATCAGCTTCAATAGCAGCAGAAAACTTCTTGCAGAATGCTTTCTCAGCACCTAAACCCAATACGAAAGAAGCATTGGTCTTGGACATACCCTTATCCTCGATTTCTTTCCAATCATCTCCATTCTTTCTGAAAGGTTTAACAGATGCCTTCGTCCAAGCACAACCCAATTTTGCGTAAGCTAAAACGTCGTTCTTGAACACGTAACCAAGTCTCAAATTCAGCTGAGGAACGTATCCACCAATCTTACCCTCTAACTTCTGATCATTAGCCACTTCCCATTCTGTCTTCTTGCTCTTCGCGAAATCCATCAAGAATTCACCACCAACATAAACGTTGTTACTGAATACTTTTCCGCCACCGATAACAAAAGAACCAATGAAACGGTTTGCCTTCAAGCGATCCTTCACATCTTCATTATTTTTGTTTTTGTATTCAGCGTCGCTGCTCTTCAAGAAGCTTCCACCGATACCTAAACCAGCGTAGATGCTGTTGAAAGCACTCGCTTGAGCAGTTTCAATAACCTCTACTTCTTCCGCTACATCTGCGTTCGCCGTGAACGCCATCGCGCAAACCGCTGCGCTTAACATTACTTTTTTCATTTTAAACTCCCAAATTAAAAAGCTTTTTGACTCTATAGCGGACGTTTTTATTTTTCAACTACTGAAAGAACTTTTCGGTTTGACTGTGTTATTTTAGCAACAGAATCAAGTCACTTCTCTTCTTATTCAAAATCTTTCTTTCCTTCTCTGAAACTGTCGACATCCTTGTATTTGAAATTTTTATTTAGTAGACTCAGCCTTGGTGTTCATTATTGAGGTTTGTTATGGTAGTGAAAGACGTTAAATTTTCAGCAACAAAATCTGAAGTCTGCTCTATTGTGGTCGGAGTATATTCCGATGGTAGTTTGTCGACAAAAGCTGCAGCACTAGATGTCGACGGAAAAATTTCTAAAAATGTGAAAAAGCTGGGTTTCTGTGGGAGCCTTTTCAAGACTTGCTCCTTCGTTTCGTGCGTGGACAAGATCAATCACGTAATTCTGATCGGCTTGGGCGAGAAATCAAGAGAATGTTCCGAGTTTGAATTAGAAAAATTAGGGGCCACCATATACTGCGCGGCGACAAAGTTGGATGAAGAAATTTCCGTTCTGATTTCAGGAAGTGATGTTGTATTTAAATGTAGCAAATACGGCACAGAATTGATGGCACTCGGATTCATACTGAAATCGTGGAATTTCGATAAATACAAGACAAAATACACTGGCGAATACAAACCAAAATTGAAGCACGCGGTGTTTGTTACCGAAGAGTGCGCAGCTGTAGAATCTGAATTTGCGTGGTTTAAAAATCTGGCGGAAGGAATTTTCCTAACAAGAGAGGTTGTTTCGGAACCTGCAAATGTGATTTATCCTGAGAGCCTAGCGAAAATCGCGGAATCCGAATTAAAGCCGTTGGGAGTTGATGTTCAGATTTTAGAAAAAGATGAAATGGCGAAGTTGGGAATGGGCGCGCTTTTGGGGGTTGCTCAAGGCAGTGAAAGAGATCCTCGCTTGGTTGTTTTGAAGTGGAATGGCGCAGCCGACAAGAACGCGAACCCCGTAGCATTCGTCGGAAAGGGCGTAACTTTCGACAGCGGAGGAATCAGCATAAAGCCTGACGACGGAATGCACGAAATGCGTTATGATATGGCGGGATCGGGAACTGTTCTCGGATTAATGAAAGCCGTCGCTTTGAACAAGTTACCGGTAAATGTCGTCGGGGTTATGGCTTTGGTCGAGAATATGCCGTCGGGATCGGCACAGCGTCCGGGTGATATCGTAAAGTCGATGTCGGGACAGACTATAGAAATCATGAGCACCGATGCGGAAGGTCGTTTGATTCTCGCCGATGCGTTGTGGTACGTCCAAAGTAAGCATAATCCTGAGGCAATTATCGATTTAGCAACCTTGACAGGAGCGATTGTTGTTGCACTAGGTCATGAGTTTGCCGGACTTTTCTCGAACTGCGATAAGTTAGCGGATCAAATCAAAGCATCTTCGGAAATCACGGGAGAAAAGGTCTGGAGAATGCCCCTAACCGAACATTTCGACAAGTCCATTAATTCCGATATTGCGGATATGATAAATCTTAGCAAGCCGGGAACTCGAGCTGGCGGAACGACTGCAGCCCAATTCTTGAAGAGATTCGTGAACGACAAGAGATGGGCACACATCGACATCGCCGGAGTCGAAACCACAAAGGACGATTTATTTATCTGTTCAAAAGGCGTTACCGGTTTCGGAGTGCATTTGCTTTTCGATTTCCTTTGCAGAAATTATGCGAAATAACAATCGAAACGATGGAGCGGAGATATGGAACTGAATTTTTATCACGTAATGAGCGGAAATTTGGTTCATTCTGTCGTCAAATTATTAGAGAAGGTTTACGATTCAGGAAAAAAATCTATTTTTTTCAGCCCGTTAGAAGATCGAGTTAAGGTTGTCGATAAGACTTTGTGGACTTTCTCCAAAAACGCGTTTATCCCGCATGGAGACAAGTCACTGGGATTTTCGGAGCTCCAATCGGTTTATTTGACTTCGGAAATTGAAAATCCAAACAAGGCGACTGTGCTGGTAATGACCGATGATTTTGATTACAAAAGTTGGAATCAGAATTTTGAGCGAGTAATTTGCATTTTTGAGGACGACAATTCTGCTGAAATTGCGCTGTCAATGTTCTCAGACTTGAAAAATCAGGGCGAAAATGTAAAATACTGGAAACAATCCCAAAAAGGTTGGGAGAAATTGGATTAAAAATTAGGAAAAGCATATGTCTATACAGAAAACACTTTCTATAATAAAGCCGGATGCTGTCGCGAGAAATCTCATCGGAAGCATTGACGCAAAGTTAGAACGGGCGGGGTTGCGTATCGTGGCCATGCGCAGAATTCAGTTGACAAAGGAACAAGCTCAGCAGTTCTACGCAGTACACAAAGACAAAGCCTTTTACGACAGCCTCTGCGACTACATGTCTTCGGGACCTGTTGTTGTTCAGGTACTGAGCGGAGAAGATGCCGTACTGAAGAATCGTGAAATCATGGGAGCAACAAATCCTGCCAATGCCGAAATCGGAACCATTCGCAGGGATTTCGGAGAAAGCATTGAGCACAATTCCGTTCATGGTTCGGATTCTCCTGAAAATGCGGAAATCGAAATAAACTTCTTCTTCAATAAGTTGGATATTATTGATTAGACCTATTTTTAGAGAGTAGACCGACATGAAGCGCTTTTTGTTTTTGCTGCTGTTTTGTTCGTTCAGTGTTTGGGCTAAGGGTTCTTATCTGGAGGTAAGCGGTGTCACGACGAAAGAAGTGGACAAAGATTCCTTGGCGGCAAAGCAAAAAGCGCTTTCAAGCTCAGCGAACAAGGCATTTAATCGATTGCTAGATAGCTATTTTCCAGAAGCTGTATCTTTGAAAAATAAGATTCTGGGAAGTGAAATCCAAAATTGCGTATACGATTATTCGATAGATCAGGAGAAATTTTCGGGAAAAACTTATATTGCGAGATTTTCCTTTAGATTCTCGAAAAAAGCAGTAAAAAATATACTCAGAAACCATAATATCTCTAGTTACGAGGAAAAAAAATCAAAGACAAGTACCATCGCTCTCTATACCCAAGATTACTTAGACAATTATGCACAGCTTAGGGGATGTAAGGTAATCTTGTTTTCTCCGAGGCGAATAATTTTGGAAATTCCCGTTAATAGACTAAAATCTCTGGCAAGCCGTAACGTTGCGTTCAAGAAAGTAAATGCTGAAATTCATCCCTAACCTCATCACCATATTAAGAATATTGCTGGCGTTCTTGTTCGTTCCGGTTTTCTTAAGTGGTGAGTTCGTCGTGGCATTGGTCATTTTTTCCGTGGCAGCAATTTCGGATTTTTTGGACGGATATATCGCTCGTAAGTTCAAAATTACCTCAAAATTCGGAGCCATGATAGATCCGCTTGCCGACAAAATATTGATGTTCGTGTCGTATCTGCTGTTTGCTCATGAAAAAATTATCCCGTACTACCTGGCCATCGTGGTAATTCTGCGAGATTTGCTGATCCTCGCTGTCGTATTAATTTGCTTGGTAAAAAAAATCGAACTGAAGTTTTCGCCTCTTATGTCCAGTAAGATCAACACGACGGTGCAATTGGTATTCGTGATGTTGGTATTGACTTGCAAGACGTCCTCAATCAATTTATCATTAGACCTGTTGGTTTTGTTTGTTTGCGGAATGACAATTTATTCCGGACTGGACTATGCGAAAAGGTATAAATGGGTTAAGAATGAATTATGCTCGTGACAGAAAAATTTTTCTCCTGGTTTTTGTATTAGTTTGTATCGCTTCCTTTTTTTACGCATTTTCGGATATTTCTTTTCCTTTCGTGTTCGGATTTGTTTTGGCTTACCTGTTCGCGCCCGTGGTAAATTTCTCCTCTAAATATGTCAACAGATCTTTGATAAGTTTTTCATTTGTTATTCTATTTGTAGCAGTATTTGTTTCGGCTGGATTAATTTTCATTCCGAAAACCAAAGAATATATACTATACGTAGTAGAAAATATTCCGAAATATTATGACGATTTTGTAAAGTTCTCGGATCAATTCATTTCTTCCCAAACTGCCGCGCCTTATCAGGCGGAAATAGAAAGTCTGAAGCAGGAACTGCAGAAGTATACAAATCAAAAGTTACTGATATTAACTTCTGTGCTAAAGGGAATTGCTTCCCGAAAAAGTACCATCGCAGAATGGATGTCATTTTTTATAATCGCCCCTATTTCCTTCTATTACTTTTCAAGAGATTGGAAAAAATTATCAGCAAAGGTGTATGACCTCGTGCCACCCAGACATCACGAATTTTTAACCGAAATTTTTTTAATCATAAGAGAATCGTTTCGAAGATTTTTCCATGCGCAATTCTCCGTAGTACTGATGCTGTTCGCTTACTACGCGATATGCCTTCAGGTCATCGGAATAGATCACAGCTTGTTTTTCGGATTATTCTCAGGTTTGCTCTCATTTATTCCTTTCATTGGTGCCATGATAGCTTGCTTTATAGTAATTTTCCTCTCAATATCTTCGTTGACAGTAACAAAACTTTGGATTTTGCTCGCAATCTATGCTCTGGGACAGATTATTGAGGGATACATTCTGTCGCCAAAATTTGTCGGAAAAGGAACAGGTTTACACCCTCTTTGGATATTGTTCGCTTTTTTTGCCGGATTCAAATTACTAAATATTCTCGGGGTTTTGATTTCCATTCCCGTGATCGCAATGCTTCGAGACTTAATAAATTTCGGAGTATATAAATTCAAAGCCAGCCCAATGTATAAGCAATGAAGCCACTCCGAGAAAATTATGAGAACAGTTCAGCAGGTCTTTGATTTTTCGAAAGAAGAAAGTTTAAGTTGGAAGGACTTTATTGAAAGCGCTGAAAATCGCGACGCTCTGACCTACCTTACTCGTTGGCCGAATTGGAACTCCAACGGACTGATAATTGTCGGAGAACATGGCGTCGGAAAAACTCATTTGGCTTCTTTATGGGCACAATCCGCGAACGCAGTCTGCGTCCTGAAAAGTTGCGTAAATAATGATCCTCGCGATTTATTTCTGCACACGAAAGATAATAATTGCAATTTTGTGTTCGATAACTTTCAGGATTTTCTGACAGATCAGCGTTGGTTATTCGATTTTTATAACATTGCAAAAGAAAAGCATCGATCTTTTTTGATCACTGATGTAACTCCGCCGGCGCTATGGAACATCTCTCTTCCGGATCTGAAATCAAGATTAAATTTGCTGCCGGTCGTGAGAATATCCAGCCACAGTGATGAGTTGCTTTTCAAAGTTACGAAAAAATTGGCGCGAGATTACAACATAGAAATTGCGAACAATATCGTGGAATATATTCTAACAATGTGCCAACGAGATATACCTGAAATTTCACGTATTTTAAAAACGTTGGACAAGCTATCCTTGCAGCAAAAAAAACCTCTCAGTCTGAATTTTGTCAGAAAATATTTGAACGTGTAAATCGAAACCATTGAGTTACGGAAAAGTATTTGAGTCACCATGATAGAATGATTTCGCTCGATATGTTAGAATGTACCGTTTTTGTGAAGTCGGATGGCTACTGCTAATGCAGAGGAAAGTCCGGACTCCTTGAAGGAAAGTGCCGGGTAACGCCCGGCGGTGTCGTCGTTTGGATGATTTTCGTAATTTTCAACGGTGGCACCAGGGAAAGTGTAACAGAAAATATACCGCCCGACTTCGGGTAAGGTTGAAAAGGCGAGGTAAGAGCTCACCGCGTGCTTGGTAACAGGCGCGGCAGTACAAACCCCACTTGGAGCAAGACCAAATAGGAATAACGTGTCCTTCACACTATGTTATTCGGGTAGGTTGCTAGATATCTGCGGTAACGCAGATGCTAGATGAATAGCCATCGAGATCGCAAGATCTTACAGAATCCGGCTTATAGACTTCACAAAAACTGAAATAAAATTCCTTCTTTATCAAAAAATGTAAAAAAATTTTGACCCGTTCCTTCTTTGTTCTCAAATTCGCCCTTATATAATCAATTGAGGTTATAGATATACGGAGCAGACCTCAATAAAAAAGCCAGCAATGGCGCATCTTCTACAGAAATCGCTATCCAGAATAACCACGTAGATATCGCAAAATATCTGATAGAGCATGGAGTAAGTGTTAACGCGACAGATAATAATGGAATGGGGCTTTTGAACCATGCAATCGTGACGAATTTTGAAAATTCGGTAGATTTGGTGAAATATCTGATCGAAAAAGGATCAAAAATCAATAGACAGTCTAATGACGGATGGACTTCGCTGCATGAAGGCTGTGCAGGCTGGCAATAAAGGATAGTTCAGGTTTTGTTAGATCACGATGCTTTTGTTAATGCAGCAGATATAAATGGATGGACTCCGCTGAGTGGAGCTAATAACAAGGGATATCAGGAAATATCGCAATTATTAGTAGAAAATGGAACTAAGAGCCAATTTACACAAAACCGTCTGGCCGCTCATAACAAATAGCATGAAAGAAGAAAAATAACTGTCTCCAAAAGGGTACTCCGCGTGGGTGTCCTTTTTTGTATCTAATTCATAAACTTCACAAAAACCCTCTGCGAATACAATCAACTAAATCTCATGATGAAGTAATATCCGATTGTAATCATTTATAAGAGTTGTCAGATTATCCGCTGGAAAAGCCTCTTTCTCAGCAGCACTAATTCCCGCATCATACGCTGCCTGAGCTTTCGCGTTCTCCTTCCTAATTTGTTCATTGATATCACCACGCTCGTCATTTTCCGGAAATATAACATCTTTCAGAACGGGAAGAAATCCATATGCAAAATAATCGCAGGATTGATCCATCCAATTCTCCTTTGGAAGCCCTGTCTTAAATCCTGCCGATCTGGTGAATTTTCGGGTCTCACCGGATACTTTTATGTATTCTCCCTCAATGACGTAGCTAAGGGTTGGTTGAATTTCTTTCAAATCAGGTTTAGGAACATTGGTATTATCCAAGTAAGTCTGAAGAGATTTCATTTTATTGCTGTCTAATATCGGATTGTTTTTACTGTCCAGCAGAAATTCAAAGACTTTTAGTTTGGTCAAAATCTCGGAAAGAACCAAGCGGCGCATCTCTAAATCCATTGCCTGCAATTGCTCAGACGTCTCAACAATATAGGTCGGAATTGGCTCTTCATCAGTTTTGCACTTTGCAATGATATCAAGAACCTTCTTTTTAACTTCCATATATTCTTGAAATTTCTCCTCCAGAAACGTATCCCATCCTTTATCTATTTTTTCATTTATATTCTTAATTATTTCAGGAAGCCCTGATATTGCGGCGGTTAGTCCTGATATTCCTAATGCTATACCTTCTACCTCATCTTGAAGAGGCTTTATAAGGGGTATATTAGTTTCTACCAATGTTTTTAATCCGGGAGTTACTTTTTGCGTCTCAGGATCTACTTGGTCATACATATCTCTTTGGAGAGTATTTACACTTAAGGCTATCCCTGCAATATTCGCTTGTAACTTAGTTATAATTGCAGATATTCCTGACACAATATCCGTAAGATTATCTATTTTTGTCATATTATTCTCTACTTTTGATTTCAGTCCCGGAATTCCTTCATTACTCAAAGTGGCATTAATCTCATCCACTTTTGTTTTTAGTCCCGGAATTCCTTCATTCTTCAATGTGGCATTAATCTCATCCACTTTTGTTTTTAGTCCTGGAATTCCTTCATTCTTCAATGTGGCATTAATCTCATCCACTTTTGTTTTTAGTCCTGGAATTCCTTCATTCTTCAATGTGGTATCAATCCCATCTACTTTTGTTTTTAGTCCTGGAATTCCTTCATTCTTCAATGTAGTACTAATCTCATCCACTTTTACTTTTAATCCTGGAACTGTTTCTCCCTCATCCAAAATATCCTCAATATCCTTTACTCTTGATTTTAGTCCGAGAGTTATTTCTCCTGTGGAAAAATCTGTAACATCATCTAAAGCATTATTTATTTCTTCTACTTGTGATATCAATCCAACTACCTTTATGTGCGTCTCTGGGTCTTCTTTGTCATTCAAAACATCTTCGATACCTTCTACTTTTGTTTTTAGTCCCGGAGTTATTTCTCCTGTGGAAGAATCTGTCTTATCATTCAGAACATCTTTGATCTCTACTACTGCAGTTTCAACATTTTCCAAACGAGTCTCATAAGATGATGGATCCATCGCCAAACTCGGAACGTATATCAGAAAAACAAACAAAATTTTTTTCAACTTTTTACTCCCCACTGTACGTAGTTAATCTTGTCTGGTCGTTTATTAATAAATGGTTAACGATTTTGAAAAATATTTTTATGAGAAGAGGAAACGAACTAATCTCTCAAAATCGAGAATTTTCTATCTCCGCAAATAACCTCCTCTGCTTCTTGCTCTTTAATTTGAAAACAGTTATCATTGGGCGATGTTATTGAGGTAAGACTGTGAAAATTATTGCTGAAAAGTGCCAAAAGTGCTTGGAGTGTGCGGAGATTTGCCCCGTGAAAGCAATTTCTGAAAAGGACGGAAAAGTTGTCATCGATAAGGAAATTTGCTTAAGTTGTGGGTGTTGTGCGTCAGTCTGTCCTAATTGCGCGATTGAATTTGAATGAGGAGTTATCATGCTATCGGTTTTATTGGGTTTACATTTTGCTCTTACGTTAGCGATTATCGGGTTGGTTTTGTTACAGAAGCACGATTCTGATGGAGCTTTAGGATCCAGCGGTGGTGGTGCTGCCAGCGGAATGTTCTCAGTTAGGGGGCAAGCAAATATTTTGACGAAATCTACAGCCGTTTTGATGACCATCTTTATGGTCAACTGTTTGGTTATGGCCAAGATCACAAAAAACAAACCTTCAAAAGTTTCCGTTATCGACAAAGTTGCCAATGAAAGCATATTGCCGGTGAAAAAAGATAGTAGCGCGAATTCCGAAACAGCTTCAGACGAAAAGCCGGCGCCTACTTCTTCGTCCAATTCAGATCAGCCGAAAGCATCTAAGCAGCCAGCTCCTGCAAAACCGGCTTCAAAGGATTCAACAAAAAAATAAGAGGGGAAGATGAAGGTAGTTAAAGCAGGAAGTATTTCGATCGCAAATAATTTGCCTTTCGTTCTTATAGCAGGTCCATGCGCCTTGGAAAGCCGCGATATCGCGTTTCGATGTGCAGAATCCCTGGTAAAAACCACCAATGAACTGAAAATTCCTTTTATTTTCAAGAGTTCTTTCGATAAAGCCAATCGCACGAGTTTAAATGCTCGCCGCGGCGTGCCAATGGAAGAAGCTCTCGAAATTTTCCGAGAGTTAAAAGAAAAGTTCGGTTGTTTGATTGTTACGGATGTTCACGAGTCTTGGCAGTGTGCAGAGGTCGCAGAAGTAGTCGATGTTTTGCAAATTCCTGCTTTCTTGTGTCGTCAAACAGATTTGCTGATAGCTGCAGCAAAAACGGGAAAGATCGTGGAAATCAAAAAGGGACAGTTCCTGGCTCCTTGGGACATGGAAAATGTCTACAAGAAAGTCACGATGTCGGGCAACGAGAACGTATTGTTATGTGAAAGAGGCACTTGCTTCGGATATAATCGTTTGGTATCCGATATGAGGTCGTTGCAGATAATGAAGAATTTCGGGTATCCCGTGGTATTCGACGCGACTCATTCCGTGCAAGAGCCGGGAGGATTAGGCGGAGCTTCAGGAGGAAACAGAGATTATGTCGAATCGCTGGCGAGGTCTGCCGTGTCGATCGGAGTTGCGGCCCTGTATATCGAAACTCACTTTGATCCGAAAAATGCTTTTTCGGACGGCCCGAATATGGTTCCGCTGCACGTTGTGAAAGATTTCCTGATTACCATGAAAAAATTTGATGAACTAGCGAAATCGACTCCATATCAGGATATGAGTTGCTAAAATGCTGTCGCTGTCCGCGAAAAATAACCTGAAGTCTATTTTTTCAAATTTGATTTGGGTTTGCATCGCAGGGTATTTTGTTTATCACATTGTTATCGGAGGCAGAGGCGTTATTTCTTGGACGATTCTCAGTCGTGAGGCGGATGATTTGGAGTCCGAGCTGACTAAAGTCAAAAAAGAAAACGATTTTTTGAACAACAAAATTAAAGGAATGAGGTCCGACAGTCTGGATTTAGATTTGTTGGAAGAACAAGCCGAAAGGGTTCTTGGTTTTTGTTATCCTGAAGATACTGTTGTTCTTCTTCCTCAAGACGTATAATTTTCGTTAAATTGGTTTAATTCCTGGACCAAATTACTTTCGTCGTGATACAATTCCGGGATATTAAGTATGAGTACCATGTTTAGAAAATTTATAAGGAAAGTACAAAAATCGTATATATTTCAAAATTACAAAAATATTTATCCCTATGTGAAACCATATTGGGGACGAGCGTTGCTGGCAGTATTGGTAACAGTTCCTGTAGGATCTTTGGAAGCAGTAATTCCGTGGGCCATGAAAACCTATATAGATTCCATAACGAACGGAAATGTTTCCACGCTAACCAAAATTATGCCGTTGTTAATTATCGGATTCACCCTGTTGCAAAGTAGTTTCACTTATCTTGCAACTTATATGAATGCATGGGTCGGAGCCAAGATCAGCAACGGCTTAAAGTTCGATCTTTTCAAAAAATTGATGAGGTGCGACGCGGAGTTCTTCGATCAGAGCGTTTCGGGAACAATTCAAATGAGATTTAACAACGACGTCGACGCCGCGTGCTCGGGTTTATTGAATAATTTGAAGATGTTCTCGACGAGAATATTTACTTCGCTGTCTTATATCACAGCAATGTTGGTAATTTCTTGGCAGTTGGCAATTGTTGCAATAATTGTTTTGTTGATAGCTCTTTGTCCATTAACAACCATTCGCAAAAGAATTTCTGATTTATCCGGAAAATCGGTCATGGCAGGAGGAGCAATCACCTCACAATATATAGAATCTTTCAACGGAAACCGAATCATTTCGTCCTACAATCTTTATGATTATCAGGAGAAAAAGTTCACTTATGTGTTGTCTGAAACTTTCAAAATAATGATAAAAATGGTGCAACGTACGGGGATTCTGTCTCCCATTATGCACTTTGTGGTCGGATGCGGTATTGCCTTGATAATTTTCACAGGAAATTACTTAATAGGAAAAGGAATGCTGACCGCCGGAGGATTCGCCGCCTTTACAGCGTCTGTTATAATGCTGTACCAACCGATAAAGTCCATGGGCAACGATCTTAACGCGGTGCAGTTATCATTTCTGGCAATGGAAAGGGTCTTTTCTCTCTTGCGAACTGATCCGAAAATACGAAACAAATCTCAAGCAAAAGTTCTGAAAAAAATTTCCGACGGAATCGAATATAAGGACGTGTGTTTTGAATACGTAAAAGGTCGCCCAGTTTTGAAACATATAAATCTCAAAATAAAGTTGGGCGAAACAGTGGCTTTTGTCGGAAATTCCGGAGGCGGCAAGACAACTTTGGTCAACTTGCTCTCACGATTTTACGACGTGACTGGAGGAAGCATCGAAGTCGACGGAAAAGACATTCGCGATTTAGATTTGGATTCACTTCGGGATAAAATCTCCGTCGTTTTTCAAGATAATTTTTTGTTTAACGGGACCATTCGCGAAAATATCTTATTGGGAAAAGAGGATGCAACTGAGCAAGAATTGCAGTCGGCAGTAAAATCTGCTTGTCTCAACGAATTTATAGGCGGATTGAAAAAAGGATTGGATACGAAGATCGGAGAGAGAGGCGTTCTGCTGTCAGGAGGACAAAAGCAACGAGTTGCCATCGCTCGCGCTTTCATAAAAAATTCCCCGATTGTAGTTTTAGATGAGGCGACCTCCGCTCTGGACAACAAATCTGAAGCCATTGTGCAGAAGGCTATTGATAATCTTATGGAGGACAAAACCGTGTTGGTTATCGCCCATCGATTATCAACCGTCCGTAACGCAGATAAAATCGCAGTCGTAAACTACGGAGAAATTGTTGAGATCGGAACGCACAATCAACTTTCTCGAAAGAAAGACGGAATATATTCTTCTCTATATAATGCACAGCTAGGCTAAATCTTTCGGCGAAGTGCTCAAGTGCGGAGCTTATAGTAATAAATAAGGCTCTAGACCATCATCTTGAAAAAGATGTAGGGTAAAAGGCATGAAATACAGCAGATTAAGCAAATATAAGATCAAAAAAATAATAGAATGT